>CAYWVP010000087.1:0-6987 GCA_964461605.1 uncultured Anaerolinea sp. | reverse complement strand
GAGGTCGTGGAATCGGTCAGGACGATCTCACCCTTGACAATGATGCGGTACAGGTCGCCGCCAGCCAGTGCGGATGCCTCATCGATTCCGCCAATCACGCGCGCGTTCTCGACCAGTTCCTGCATGATCTGACCCGGCAGCACCCGCTCCGGCGAATAAGCCAGCAGAAAATCCCTGCCCGCCACCAGACCGGATCGTTCAAGGATGGGTTTGACCACATCACGCGTCGTCAGCGGGGGAGAAGTGGATTCCAACACCACCAGGTTTCCGCGGCGCAGCACCGGCAGGATCGATTCAGCCGCGGATTGCACATAACTGAGGTCGGCTTTCTTGTCCTCGTAAAAAGGCGTGGGAACAGCAATGATGAACGCGTCTGCTTCCACCGGACTGGTGGCAATTTGCAGCGTACCATTGTCCAGCACTTCCTTCACCACCTCGTTTAATCCCGGTTCAAAAATGTGCACCTTGCCCTGGCGCAGGCTCGCAACCACCTGTTCGTTGACATCAACGCCAGTCACCCGTACACCATTACGGGCGAACATACTGGAGGTCGGCAACCCGATGTAACCCAAACCGATGACACAAATATGCTGGAATTCCATACATTTTCCTTGTGTGAGTGTGTTTTGAATGATTATGCCACAACTTGAGGGGCTTGTGACGGTCAAGTTTGATACCCGGGAGCGCTTACGTAAAAGACCCCTGCCGATCGGCAGAGGTCTTAATTTGCACGCAGATCGGGTTAGTAAATATCCGCTTCTTCAAACTGGCTGTTGTAGATGCCGGCATAGAATCCGTTCTTCTCCAGCAGTTCTGTGTGCGTCCCCTGCTCTACGATATCACCGTCGTTCATCACCAGGATGCGGTCAGCGTTGCGGATCGTGGACAGACGGTGAGCGATGATAAAGGAGGTGCGTCCCTGCATCAGGTTATCCATCGCCTTCTGAATGAGCACCTCGGTGCGCGTGTCAACGGAAGAGGTCGCCTCGTCAAGGATCAGGATGTTCGGTTTTGAGAGCACCGCCCGCGCGATGGTGAGCAGTTGTTTTTGACCTTGTGAGATATTCGAGGTTTCCTCATCAAGCATCATGTTGTAACCATCCGGCATGGTGCGGATAAAGTGGTCGACATTGGCGATCCGCGCCGCCTGGTAGACCTCTTCATCGGTTGCGTCCAGTCTGCCATAACGGATATTCTCCATGATCGTCGCGTTGTAGAGCCAGGAATCCTGCAGTACCATGCCGAACTTGTCGCGCAGCCCCTCGCGGGTGAAATCGCGGATGTCATGCCCGTCCACCAGGACGGCACCGCTCTGAATATCGTAGTAACGCATCAACAGTTTGACCATGGTCGTCTTGCCGGCTCCGGTGGGGCCAACGATCGCGATCTTCTGTCCGGGCTGGATTTCCGCGGAAAAATCGTTGATGATGGTCTTCTCAGGAGTGTAGCCAAAATGCACATTGCGGAACTCCACGTGTCCACGGGCGCTTTCCAGTACAACCGGGTCGGTGGTATCAGCCGGTTCTTCCGCTTCGGCCAGGAACTCGAATACGCGCTCTGAAGCCGCTGCCGTCTGCTGCAGAACGTTGGAAATGTTGGCGATCTGCGTGATAGGCTGGGTAAAGTTGCGCACGTACTGGATGAACGCCTGGATATCTCCCACCGTGATGAGATTGCGGAAAGCCAGCACGCCGCCGAGCACCGCCACAGCCACATAACCCAGGTTGCCGACGAAGTTCATGATCGGCATCATCAACCCTGAAATGAACTGCGACTTCCAGGCGGAGCTGTACAGCGTGTTGTTCAAGCCATCAAATTTTTCAACGCTGCGTTTTTCGCCATTGAAAGCCTTCACCACTATATGGCCACCGAACATCTCTTCCACATGTCCGTTCACATGTCCCAGGTATTCCTGCTGCTGCTTGTAATATTTTTGGCTGTTCTTGACGATGATACTGATGAAAACTGCCGAGATGGGCAGGATGATCATCACCGTCAGCGTCATCAACCAGCTGATCGAGAACATCATCACCAGCACACCGACCATGGTGATCAGCGATGTGATGATCTGCGTGAGACTTTGATTGAGCGTCTGGCTGACGGTATCCACATCGTTGGTCACCCGCGAGAGCACCTCGCCCTGGTTGGTGCGATCAAAGTAGCTGATCGGTAAGCGGTTGATCTTTTCCGAGATCTCCTTGCGGAAACGGTAGGTCATCTTCATCGAGACACTGGTCATGATCCAGCCCTGGATGAAACCGAAGACGGTTGCAGCGATGTATAAACCTGCCAGCAGGGCGAGGATATTACCGATGTAAACAAAATCAATGCCCTCGCCGGTTCCTGCCAATGCGGCAACGGCGCCCTCAAACAACCTGGTTGTCGCTTTGCCAAGGATCTTGGGACCAATAATGTTGAACACGGTCGACGCTACAGAGAAGATGATGACAACCACGAAATGCCATTTATACGGGCTGAGGTACTTCAGCAGCTTCATCATCGTGCCCTTGAAGTTGCGGGCTTTCTCACCGCCGCGCAGCATTCCGGGAGGGCCGCCGCGAGGTCCGCCGGCTGGAGGTCCGTGCCGGGGAGATGTCTGCTGCCTGGAGTTCATGTTGTCGTGGCTCATCGCAGCACCTCCTCGCTGGTCAACTGCGAAGCGACCATTTCTCGGTAGGTTTCACAGGTTTTCATCAATTCTTCATGATTGCCTTTGCCAACCATATCGCCATCCTCCAGCACAATGATCTGCTCGGCGTGACGCACGGTGGAGACCCGCTGGGTGACGATCAACATGGTGCTGCGGTCTGTGCTGCGGTTTAATGCGCGGCGCAGCGCCGCATCTGTCTTGAAGTCCAGCGCGGAAAGCGCGTCATCGAATATGTAGACCGGCGGGTGTTTCATCAGCGCGCGGGCGATCGATAAGCGCTGCTTCTGACCTCCTGAGACATTCGAGCCGCCCTGTGAAATGGGCGCGGTCATACCGCCGTCCATTTCCGCGATAAAGTCCGCCGCCTGGGCTATTTCAACGGCTTTCTGCAGGTCTTCAGCAGTTGCGTTCTCGTCTGCATAGCGCAGGTTGCTCTCCACCGTGCCGGAGAAAAGTACACCCCGCTGGGGTATGTAACCAATGCGGTCGCGCAGGTCTGATTGCGTCACTTCGCGCACATCCCTGCCATCCAGGTAAACTGCGCCTTCTGTCACATCGAAAAAGCGCGGGATCAGGTTGACCAGCGTGGATTTTCCCGAACCGGTGCCGCCGATGATGGCAGTGGTCTCGCCCGGTTTCGCGGTGAAGCTGATGTTGCACAACACATTTTCCTCCGCGTTGGGGTAACGGAAGGAAACATTGCGGAACTCCACCAATCCGCGCGAATCTGAATCAAAAAGTTTTGGCTGCGGCGGGTCCTTGATCACCGGGTCGACACGCAGCACTTCATCAATACGCTTGCCAGAGACTGCTGCGCGCGGCAGGAAAATGAACATCATCGACATCATCAGGAAGGAGAACACCACGTGCATGGCGTACTGCAAAAATGCCATCATGTCCCCCACCTGCAGGTTGGATTGTGCCACCTGGTGGCTGCCAACCCAGATGACGAGCAATGACAACCCGCTCATCACCAGCGTCATGAACGGAAAGACGATCACCATGACGCGGTTGACGAACAGCATGGTCTTTGTCAGGTCGGTGTTGGCCTTATCAAAACGCTTGAGTTCAAACTCCTGCGTGTTGAAGGCACGGATGACCATCAATCCGGAGAGGCTCTCGCGGGTCACCAGGTTCAGGCGGTCAACCAGGTTCTGGATGATACGGAACTTGGGCAGGCTGATGGAAAATACCACCACGATCATGGTGAGCAGTACAGCCACACCCAGCCCGATGATCCAGGTCATGGAAGGACTTTTCTCCACCGCGCGTATGATCGCGCCTACAGCCATGATCGGCGCGAAGAACAACATACGCATCATCATGGTCACCACCATCTGCATCTGGGTGACATCGTTGGTCGAGCGGGTGATGAGAGAGGCCGTGGAGAAGGTCTCAAATTCCGCCTTGGAAAAGCTCTCCACCTTGGCAAACAATCTCCTGCGCAGATCCCGCGCAAAACCGGCACCGGTGCGCGAAGACAGCAGGCTGATGATGATCACACTGGCGATCACGCCGAGAAGGACCAGCAGCATCAACGCGCCGATGCGCAGGATGTAGTTGGTTTGCAGGCGCTGCCCATCCACCCCCAGTGCTGCGTTCTCCGCTTTCACCGCGGCAGCCGCTGCCTGGGTGAACACGCTGCTGTCCATCGCGTCGAAAGGAGTACCTGCCGCGCTCAGCATTTGCTGCATTTGTTCTGCTGGCATCTGTTGTAACAATGTAAATACATCCGTCCCGGCAGGAATTTTCGACAGATCAATACCGGTCATTGTACTGAGCTCTTCCGCTTTTTGCGGGTCACTGACCGCCTGCTGCAGGGAATACACGATCAATAACGCTTTGCCGGTCACCGGGTTGAGGGCTTCGATCTGCTCACTGCTGAGGGATTTGCGGACGTACACCGCGCCCGGCTCTGCAGCAGGGTATTTTTTGATCAGCGCGGAATAATTCTCCAGCGCGGGATCCAGCATCACGTAGGCATCCTGCACTGCCGCCTTTTCATCCCCGCTCATGAACAGGTACATTTTCTCGAGCTGCTCCGCGCGGATGGCTTCGGGCACAGCGCTTTCCACTCCGCCCTGCTGGATTCCCACGTTGACAATGTCCGACATGTAATTGGGCAGCGCCAGCTCACCCATCGCCTGGGCAAAGAGCAGGATCAATACAGCAATAATTGATAGTGTGTAAGGTTTTAGGTAACGAAAAATGCGCAACATACGTGTAAATATCTCCTCAGTGCGTGACGATCACTGGTTTTCTTTGGGTGTGTTCGGCTCAACGTAAGCGGATAGTGAGCCATGCAACTTGATCAATAAGCGGATCAGGTCATCCTGCTCCGTGGTGGATAGACTTGAGGTCACCTCGTTCATGAAACCAAAACGAAGCGGCGCGGTGGAACTCACAAGCTCTTTACCCGCCGGGGTGATGCGGATGAGGGAAGCGCGACGGTCGGTTGGATGCGGGTTGCGTTCGATCAGCCCGGATTCTTCCAGACTCTTGAGCAGCGCGCTGATGGTGTTCTTCTTAACGTCCTGGAAGCGCCCGAGCGCGCTGGGGTTAACACCTTCCGGGTTGCCGTGTTCCGCTTCCATGTAAAGGCGCAACAGGATGCCCAATCGCGGACCGGAAAGATCGCCAAATTGCGGGGAGCGCGCCACCGCCATATCAAACAATTTTCCCAGAACGCGAATATTGTGGGCGATCTGCATTCCACGAATGTCCTGCCCGCCCGCCATTGCGCTAAGGTGAGCGCGAACTTCGTGCATCTTTTCTTCCTGGGATTGGTAAGTAAATTTTCGCATCGCTCCTCAAAATATAGTACGATGGCGAACTATACTACCGTGAATGCTGCCTGTCAAGTATCAAAAACCCGGTTTTGCCTGTTCGCATTACCGGGTATTCGAGTATTACTGGAAGATGGATCAGAATTGACCGCTTAAATATCCGCGGGTGCGTTCCTGCTGTGGATCCTCAAAGACCTGTCGGGCTGGTCCGGCTTCCACCACTTCCCCCAGGTACATAAATATGACGTAGTCTGCCAGGCGTTTCGCCTGGCGCAGGGTGTGGGTAACCACCACAATGGTGTAATCCTTTTTCAACTCCAGCAGGCGGGCTTCAATGTGCGCCGCGGAGATGGGGTCCAGGGCGGAAGTGGGCTCATCGCCGAGCAGAATCTCCGGTTCCACCGCGAGCCCGCGCGCCAGGCATACCCGCTGCTGCTGGCCGATAGAGAGACGCGTGGCGGGAGCGTGCAGACGGTCTTTTACCTCGTCCCAAAGCCCGGCGATCTCGAGATAATGACGCACGGCCAGGTCAAGTTCCCTGCCGTGTTTGATCCCGTGGATGCGCAGCCCGTAAGCCACGTTCTCATAGATCGACATCGGCAGCATGTAGGGGCGCTGCGCCAGCAGGCCGGTCTTTTTACGGATCTCCGTGACGTCCTGGTTGGGATCATAGATATTTATCCCATCGATCAGCACTTCGCCAGTGATCCGTGTGCCATCCGTCAATTCCAGGAAGCGGTTAAAGGTTTTCAGCAGGGTGGTCTTGCCGCAGCCTGATGGTCCCATGATCACTGTGACCTGGTTGCGCGGAATGGTGAGGTTCACGTTGACCAACGCCGGCTGCTGATGCTCATAGAATGTGTTCAAATTCCGGATCTCAATATGGGATTTCGTGATCATATTTTCCGCCTTACCTGTTGATGAAACGGCCCAACCGGGCAGAGACCAGGCGTGAGCCCAGGCTGACGATCAGGACGATGAGGGTGAGAATCAACGCAGAAGCATACGCCCTCTGCTGTACCTCGGGATAGGGTGTGCCGAGTTGAAAAAAGATCGCCAGCGGGAGTGACGCGGTGGGACTTGAAAGCGAGGTGGGGATGCGGTCAGTGTATCCCGCGGTATACAGAACCGAGGCCGCATCGCCGATCCCGCGTCCGAAAGCGAGCAACGTTGCCGTGACAATACCCGGCAGCATCTGCCTTGCAGTCACCCTGAGCGCCGTCTCAAGTTTTGAGGCACCCACCGCCAGCGAAGCCTGGCTCAGTTCCTCCGGCATCAGCCGGATCACCTCATCCATGGCGCGGGTCATGATGGGAATCTCCAGCAAAGCCAGCACGATGATCCCGCCAAGCATGGAAGCGCGCAGTCCCATTGCCAGCATCAGCGTGAAGGCGAACGCCCCGTACACGATGGATGGGATTCCCCACAGGATGTCGAGGGTCATCCGCACGTAACGCGCCCAGCGCGTTTTCATTACATAGGTCTCCAGGAACAGCGCGATCGGCAGGCTGATCACCAGCGCCACCAGCGTACCGCCGCCCGCCAGGAACA
>CAYWVP010000086.1:3000-7008 GCA_964461605.1 uncultured Anaerolinea sp. | reverse complement strand
TTTCACATTATGAAGATTTTCTCAGTGAGCCAAAAGCAGATGTAGTACTTCCAGAAGTTGATCCGTCCAACCCGGCTGTGATCCAATTCAGCGGAGGAACCACCGGGTTACCCAAAGCTGCTCTGGGATCTCATCACAATCTAGTCTCAAACGTTACCCAATTTCGCCAGTGGTTGGTGAATCTTGAAGATGGAAATGAGACCTTTCTGATTGCCATTCCTCTTTACCATGTCTATGGACTGGTGCTGGGATTAATTCTAGGCATAGGCATGGGTGGAAGATTGGTCTTTACTGAAAATCAGGGCAATGTCGATGAAATTCTGGAATTGTTCCGGAAATACCCGATCAGTTACTTTCCAGCGGTTCCATCACTTTTTAACAAGATAAATCTACATCCCGGGGTAAAGAATGGTGATTATTCACTTGCTACGGTAAAAGCCTGCATTTCCGGCTCTGCACCATTGATGGAATCTGTTCGCCTGACTTTTGAAAAAAACACCGGTGGTTTTCTGGTTGAAGGATATGGCCTGTCAGAAGCACCCACAGCAACACACTGTAATCCAATCCTGGGTGAGAAACGCAGCGGTTCCATTGGTTTGCCTTTACCCGATGTTGATTGCAGGATCATGAGCCTGGCAAGTGACGGATTGGAGGTAGCTCAAGGGGAAGAGGGCGAATTGTGGGTAAGTGGTCCGCAAATTATGCTGGGGTACCTCGATGAATTAATAGAAACAAAGAAAACCATGAAAGATGGCTGGTTACGAACTGGTGATATTGTTCGTATGGATTCTGAAGGTTACTTTTACTTATCAGGACGCATCAAGGAGTTGATAAAGGTTCATGGAATGCAGGTATGGCCAAACGAAGTTGAAGCCATAGTGAGCCAGCACCCGTCGGTGTTGGAGTGCGCTGTAGCTGGTGTGCCTGATGAAACCCAAGGGGAAGGCGTCAAAGCCTGGGTTGTTCTCAAACCCGGTCATACGGTGCAATTGGAGGAATTGCGAACTTTTTGCCGGGGATACCTGGTAGCTTACAAAATTCCCACAATGCTCGAGATCCGCCCTTTTCTACCCAAAACCGCAGTCGGAAAGATCTTAAGACGGGTGCTGGTCGAGCAGCATAATCCTCAATAAAAAACCGGGAGCGCGAGCTCCCGGTTGACTTTATGAATTGACATTCGGAGTACCGGAACGGTGGGGAACAGGGGGAGGGAAGATTTTTTCAAACTCCTCCTTGGATAAAGTCTCGTTTTCGAGCAGGCTCGACGCAACAGAATCGAGTTCAGCCCGGTATTTGGTTAAGACTTCCTTTGCCTTTGTGTATGCATCGGTCACCAAACCACGTACTTCCTTGTCAATCTTCTCAGCTATGGACTCCGAGTAATCACGTTGTTCAGAAATTTCTCTGCCGAGGAAGATCAATTCCTCTTTTTGACCGTAAACCATCGGGCCTAATTCATCACTCATACCGAGGCGTGTTACCATGTTGCGTGCCAATTGGGTAACACGTTCGATATCATTTGACGCGCCTGATGTAATATCGTCGAAAACGATTTCTTCAGCAGCACGCCCACCCAACAACCCGACCATTTCAGCGAGCAGCTTCTTGCGCGGCATCAATGTGCGATCATCCATGGGAAGGGCAATGGTGTAACCAGCGGCCATACCACGGGCTATTATGGAAACTTTCTGCACCGGATCAGCTTCCGGCAAGGCATTCATCACCACGGCGTGACCAGCTTCGTGGTAGGCAACGATGCGTTTTTCTTCCGCGTTGATGAGACGGCTTTTGCGTTCAGGTCCGGCGATTACGCGCTCGATCGACTCTTCAAACTCACTTTGTCCAATACTCTTCTTATTGCGTCGTGCGGCAAGAATGGCTGCTTCGTTTACAAGATTCTCAATGTCAGCGCCCACAAATCCTGGTGTTGCTCTGGCCAGTACACCTAAATCAACTTCCGGATCAACCGGCTTGCCTTTAATGTGTACTCTCATTATTGCTTCACGCCCGCGCACATCAGGCCGATCCAGAACAACGCGCCGGTCAAAGCGGCCTGGCCGGAGAAGAGCGGGATCCAGAATATCAGGACGATTGGTAGCAGCAATGATGATGATATTGGTGTCAGTATCGAATCCATCCATTTCAACCAACATCTGATTTAATGTCTGTTCACGTTCATCGTGCGATCCACCTAAACCGGCACCACGCTGACGACCGACAGCATCAATTTCATCAACAAAAACGATGCAGGGGGAGTTCTTTTTCGCCTGTTCAAAGAGGTCGCGAACACGACTTGCTCCAACACCGACAAACATTTCCACGAATTCGGAACCTGATATCGAGAAGAATGGAACTCCAGCTTCCCCGGAAACGGCTTTCGCCAGCAATGTTTTTCCCGTACCTGGAGGGCCGACGAGCAGAACGCCTTTGGGAATTCTGGCGCCGAGAGCAATGAATTTCTGCGGCTCGCGCAGGAATTCTACAACCTCTTTCAGTTCTTCCTTGGATTCTTCAATGCCGGCAACATCAGCGAAAGTGACAGTCGGGTGATCTCCTGTGAACATGCGCGCGCGCGATTTTCCAAAGGACATCGCAGCGCTGTTACTTCCCTGAGCTTGTCTGAAAATGTAAAAGAAAGCGCCGCCCAGCAAGAGGAAGGGAAGAATGTAAAAGAGTGCATTGAGCACACCGCTTAGTGTGCTGGGTGCTTTTATTTCCAGATCAATGCCTTTTTCCGGATTCAATTCTTCTGGTGTGACACCAAGTGCGATCAGTTGATCCACCAAAGTGGATTCGGATTCCTTGAGTGATGTTTTCTCCGCTCCGGATGTGAGAACAATGGTCAGTTTGTCTTCTTCTTCAACGATCCTGGCAATATTACCCTTTTTGACCTCATCAGCGACCTGGTTGATGGTGAGTACATTATCCGCTGCCCCGGATCGATTTAGCGAGAAGACCACCAAAACGATGATGGACATAAACAGGAGCAGGTAGACGATGTAAGATTGATTTCTTGGTTTCAAATTCTCCTCCAGTAATTCATACCTAGTAAGAGATTATACCAACGCTTAACAACCTATGCGAGAATAAAGCCGGTTACAGGGAGATTATTAATAGATTTCTAACATATCCATCGCGTTTAATAACGACTCAAACCGATGAGTATATTATCTATGCCAATTATTCTGGAATGTCAAATGGATGGCAGATGCCGCAACCGATGTGCGGCTCTTTGACAGGTTCATCAGATTTTTTACAGAAGGCCGCGATGCTGACATAGCGTTTGAATACCCCAAGTTTTCTTTTAATCGTTGGGGTCATAATCATATGTTCACAGGCATTGGCACGTTTGATCGACGGAACCGGACAAGAGGAACAGAGATCAGCTGTCCAGTTTTGTGGGGGAGGGTTTTTCCCGATAAGGCGGCATTCTTCGATCTGTTTTCCGCGATAGTAATCGCCGTAAAAGTATGGACAATCAACACCTGCGGGAGTGCGCATTTTTGACCTCAAAAGAACCAGTCCCTGAGAGGGACTGGTTCGGGTAAATTAGACGCGGGTAACGTATTCACCAGTGCGTGTATCCACTCGGATCACGTCGCCGGTTTGAACAAAATAGGGGACTGACACTTCGAGACCGGTCTCGGTGGTTACTTTTTTCGTCACTCCAGTTGCGGTGTCGCCTTTTACCGCAGGTTCCGCATACGTAACCAGGAGATCCACGGTTGTTGGTAATTCAAGATCGAGGGGTTCGGATTCAAAAAAGGTGAGTTTTACTTCCATTTCAGGTTTCAAGAATCCGGCATAGTCACTCACAACAGTGGAAGAAATTGCCGGCTGGTCAAACGTTTCCAGGTCCATGAAGTGATAGATCTCTCCATCTGTGTAGAGAAATTGAACATTATGAAAATCAAGCCTGACATCCTTGATTCTTTCGCCGGAAGAAAAAGTTTTTTCCAGGGTATTCCCTTTACGGAGATCACGCGCTTTCACACGAATAGTGGCATT
>CAYWVP010000086.1:1557-2900 GCA_964461605.1 uncultured Anaerolinea sp. | reverse complement strand
AACTCGGTTTTCACTGGACCTGCACGCAAAACGGAGGCGATCACACCAGAACCTTTTAATTCCCGATGAAGAACTTTACTGAATGCATCCAGATATGCTTTTGATGCCGCATATACTGCGATGCCTTGTTCGGGTAATTTTCCGGCAATTGATCCGATGTTGATGATCCGGCCAAACCTGTTCTTGACCATGTGGGGAAGAAATAATGACGTTAAATGTGTGGTTGCTTCAATGTTGAGATTGAGAATGTCTTGCGCCACTTGCCAGGGCATTTCGTAAAAATATCCATACCAGGCAATACCGGCATTGTTGATCAGGATATCCGGTAACAGGTTTTTCTCCGACAATGTTGAATAGAGCGAGATGCGGTCTGACTCCAGCGTCAGATCAGCTTGGATTGGAATCGCCTGGCCACCAGATGCACGGATATTTTCCGTGACCTCGTTCAATCGATCAATACGCCGTGCAGTAAGGATGACTCGAATTCCGTTTTTCGCAAGAAGCAGGGCAGTGGATGCACCAATGCCACTGGATGCACCAGTTATTAATGCTTTCTTGTCGGTAAATATATTATGCATAAAGAAATTGAAGTAAATGAACTATCTTTTGTTCTTCTTTTTCAGTAAGTTTGTATTCTGTTTCCACCAGTTCATAGTGTCTTGAATCGATTCGCTGGTTGGTCTGGCCTGGTAGCCCAGATACAAACGGGCTTTCAAATTGCTGACAACAGAATTGCTCTGCAGGGTTTCTACGCTGTAACGCGTTAATTTGGGGATCGTGTGAGTGGTTTTGTAAAACAACTCGGCAATAAAGGCAGCAAACCTTGCCAGTTTCAGGGGTATGTTGATCAGTATGGATCGAATGGAAAAAATCTCCTGGCCAAGTCTCCACATATCAGAGACTCGGATCAAGTGACCCGAAAGGATGTAGATCTGACCAATACTGCCCTTTTCTCGTGCCATTATCAACCCCTGGACAACATCTCTTACATCTACAAAATCGTAACTTCCTTCAATCATATAATTGACCTTGTTCATCAACCACCCACTCATAATCGAACCTAATTCTGATTTTTTGTAATCATAAGGTCCGATCACACCAGTTGGACAGACGATGACAGCAGGCAGACCCTCTTTTACTTTTTCCAAAACCGCCACAGTAGCCTCAGCCTTGGAACGATCGTAAGCCGCGACATTGTAAACGGGATCGATCGGGGTCGTTTCGTCAATGGTTTCTCCATGCGGGATGCGTTTAAAGGCATGGATCGAGCTCGTATAAATAAACCGGTTGACTCCTGCACTCAACGCAGCCTCCATCATATTGCGGGTTCCCTCAACGTTTAC
>CAYWVP010000086.1:0-1457 GCA_964461605.1 uncultured Anaerolinea sp. | reverse complement strand
CCGTATGATGAAACCTTGCCCCAATCCTGTCGAGCATCCAGCATGCTTGATGCGATGATGCCGAAAGAAAATGCCAGGATGGTATTGGCGATCAATTCTGGATTAGGGACTACGATCTCGTGGTTATCTATTCCACGTTCAAGTAAATCAAGGAAATGTTGCTTAAATTGATGCAATGGGCGGACAGCCCTTTCCCATAGGACTGGATCCTTCACCGAATGTTGCCAAAACTCG
The DNA here is from genome assembly GCA_964461605.1 of uncultured Anaerolinea sp. Taxonomy (GTDB): domain Bacteria; phylum Chloroflexota; class Anaerolineae; order Anaerolineales; family Anaerolineaceae; genus UBA6107. The sequence continues at coordinate 1,223 of CAYWVP010000086.1, read as the reverse complement.
AACAGCAAAGGCAGGTTATTACCCGAACCATTAATGATCTCTTTCAGTGAATTGGAAGTTTCAAGAAAACCAGCCTGGATGCTGGCTGAAGTATCAAATCGTTGGTTGATCTGTAAGTGGATGGATTCTGTCCAATCATCCAATAAACGCAGGAAAAGATCATCCTTGCTGGAAAAGTGATGATAAAAAGCCCCTTTGCTGATCCCTGCATTGCGGCAAATCTGACTTACGCCAGTTTGCTCGAAACCCTGCTCCGCAAATAATTGCTGAGCTGTCTTAAGGATGCGTTCCTGAGTGTGTAGGCTGCGTAATTGCATATTAAAACCGACCCATCAGTCTGATTTTATGCGATGGTACAAGCGTTGTTATGTGCCTAAAGTTATAAAAAGGTCACATTAATTAAAACTGAGCCCATTAAGGGCTCAGTCGACTCTCCAACTGTTGTAAGATTTATCCGATTTTTGGTTCGATCAACCCGAGATCCCCGTCGCGGCGGCGATACAGCACGTTGACGGTACCAGATTCCACGTTGTAGAAAATGAAGAAATCTTCGTGGTCGAGCAGGGACATCTGTTCGATGGCCTCATTCTCGTCCATCGGCACAAGTGTGAAGGATTTACGACGGACTATGGCGGTTCTCGCTTCTGCTTCGGCTTCCTGCGGCTCAACTGCAACCTCTGAGGCTGGTATTCCATCGCCGCGACCGCGCAAGCGTTTGCCTTTGAAGCGCTCGATCTGACGCTGCATTTTCTCCACCGCCTTGTCTACGGCAGTCAATAAGTCATCAGAACGTTCCTCTGTGCGTAAAACAAATCCTTTTCCGGTAATGGTCAATTGGGCAACTTCACGGTCCGCTTTATTCCTTGCATTTTTGGCAAAAGAAAGGTCAAATTTTACTGTTTCAATATCGGGTAACAATCTTTCCAGTCTTGGTGTTTTCTTCTCTACATATTCCTGAATTCGTTCAGTCAGTTCCATGTTCTTTACGTTAATCACAACTTCTTTTTCCATTTTTACCTCCGAATAATATGGTGAACTGAAGGACAGCTCTAATTGTTATCGCGGGCAACTCCATCTCTGAATGTTTTGGCTAATGAAACTGCATAAACACGAACAGCACCAGCCTGAAGTAATGCTTCTGAGCAATGATTGATGGTTGCGCCTGTGGTAATAATATCATCCACCAGCAAAACACTCCTCCCCTTAAGTTTAGCAGGATTTCC
>CAYWVP010000085.1:3968-7181 GCA_964461605.1 uncultured Anaerolinea sp. | reverse complement strand
ATGGCAGGAAAGGATGATGTTCTTGGTGTAATTCTGGGGGGCGGGCGAGGTGCCCGGCTCTACCCGTTGACAAAGGAACGTTCCAAGCCTGCCGTGCCAATGGCCGGCAAGTATCGCCTGATCGATATTCCCATCAGCAACTGCATCAATTCCGGGATCTATCGCATCGCTGTACTGACCCAGTTCAATTCGGTTTCATTGCACCGTCATATCTCCCGCACCTATAACTTTGATGCCTTCCACACCGGTTGGGTGCAGATCTGGGCGGCGGAGCAGACGGTGGAGAACATCAACTGGTACCAGGGTACAGCCGATGCGGTACGCAAGCAATTGCTCGAGATCTCATCCGCGCGCACGGAATACGTGCTGATCCTGGCAGGAGACCATCTTTACCGGATGGATTACAGCAAGATGGTCGAATTTCATACCGCGAAAGGCGCTGATATCACGGTTGCTGTACAGCCCGTATCAACTGCTGACTGTAAACGGTTTGGCATCCTCAAGCGGGATCCCTCCGGCCAGATCACCGATTTTCACGAAAAACCAACTGATCCGGTTGTGTTGCAGAATATCGCCAGCCTGGACGATCCGGAACGCCCGTACCTTGGTTCGATGGGTGTCTATCTCTTCAACACAAAAGTACTGGTCGACCTGCTGCGGACGTATGATTACGATGATTTCGGCTCTCATGTCATTCCGGCGGCGATCAAGACGCACAGGGTTTTCGGATACGGCTTTGACGGTTTCTGGGAGGATATCGGGACGATCCGATCCTTCTACCAGGCAAACCTGGCGTTAACGGAACCGGATCCGCCGTTCAATTTCTTTGATCAGAAGTTCCCCATTTACAGTCATCCGCGCTTTCTGCCGGGCTCCTCGGTGGAGGAAAGCGAACTCAAGAATGTCCTGTTGGCAGAGGGCTGCCGCATTGAGCAATCAAAAATCACACACTCGATCATTGGATTGCGCAGCCAGATCCGCCGCGGGACCACCATCATAGACAGTGTGTTGATGGGTAACGACTATTACGAATGGCCGGAGACGACCCAGGCGAAGATCGCACCCATGGAGATCGGTCCGGATTGTTACATCGAAGGCGCGATCATTGATAAAAATGCCCGCATCGGCAAGGGAGTCATCATCAAAAAATTCCCGCCCGGCACCGACCTGGACGGAGACGGATGGGTGGTGCGGGATGGCATCGTAGTTGTTCCCAAATCGGCAACACTGGCACCAGGCACAAAGATCTGCCCATAGCTTCGAGACCTCAGTAATCAGGAGTCTGACAAATGAGTGATTTGAACGGAAAAATCACCGCCAATAACAACGAACTTTCAGTGACATGGCATTCATTGAGCACAGAAGAGACGCTGGCGCGCCTGGAAACACCCCTGGCGCAAGGGCTAACGACCGCTGAAGCCCAACGCAGGTTGGCGCAATACGGCCCGAACCAGCTGCTGGAGAAACCACGGCGCACCTATCTTCAAATGATCATTGAGCAGTTAAGGAGTTTCGTGATCATTTTGCTGCTGGGAGCTGCCATTCTTTCAGCTGTTTTGAACGAACCGGTAGAGGCGATTGCCATTATCGCCATTGTGCTGCTCAACACTGTACTGGGTGTTGTGCAGGAATCCCGCGCAGAAGAAGCGCTGGCGGCGCTAAAACGCATGTCTGCTCCTGACAGCCAGGTGCTGCGCGACGGTAAACGGGTGACCATACCAGGCCCTGAACTTGTACCGGGAGATATTGTATTCCTGGAAGCCGGTTACTACATTCCGGCGGATGTGCGGTTGATCGAAGCGGTGAACCTGCGGGTGGAGGAGGCAGCCCTTACGGGCGAGTCAGTTCCGGTGCAGAAGAACGCGTCCGCTACCCTTGATCCGGAGGCTTCACTCGGGGATCGCAAGAACTCCGCTTTCATGGGCACGGTCGTCAATTATGGGCGCGGCAGAGGCGTGATCACCAGCACGGGCATGCACACCCAGCTTGGTTTGATCGCAACCATGCTGCAATCGGTGCAGGAGGAACAAACCCCGCTGCAAAAGAAACTTGACCAGCTAGGAAAGACACTTGGATTTGCTGCACTGATCGTATGTGGACTGGTTTTCGCAGTGGGGCTCATCGATAGCGCGGGATCCATTGATCTCGACCTGATCGTTGGTTTATTCATGATCGCCGTGAGCCTGGCGGTCGCTGCGGTGCCTGAAGGACTGCCGGCAGTAGTGACGGTAAGCCTGGCGCTTGGTATGCAGGAGATGATCAAACGGCATGCCTTGATCAGGCGGCTATCTTCTGTCGAAACCCTTGGGTCTGCTACAGTCATCTGCTCGGATAAGACCGGAACGCTGACCCAGAACGAGATGACGGTCACGCGGGTTTGGGCTGATGAAACGATGGTGAAGGTTACCGGCCAGGGTTACACACCGGTGGGTGATTTTTACATTGGTGAGAAGAAAACCGACCTCAAGGAATTTTCGTCCATCCGCGCCGCGTTGTGGCTGGGGGTGTTGAACAACGACGCAGTGCTTGAGGAATCTGAGAAGGAAGACGGTGGACGGGAGTTCCGCATGGTGGGAGACCCCACGGAGGGATCGATCCTGGTGGCGGCTTACAAAGCAGGCGGCGCAACCCTCGCCCTGAATAAAGCCTACCCTCGCACCAACGAAATCCCCTTTGATTCGGACTACAAGCGCATGGTGACGGTCCACTCTGTTACGGACCCCCGCTTTGATGATCTTTCACCGTTCAAGGAGGGGGAGCGGGAAGGATGCAGTGTGGTCGCCGTCAAAGGCGCGCCGGATGTGGTATTGAAACTATGTAAATTCTACGAGCCGATCACGGGCGGTGAGCCGGTTTTGCTGGATGAAGGAAAACGGAAAAACATCCTGGCCGCGAACGATGAAATGACCGGCGAGGCACTGCGTGTGTTGGGCGTGGCGTATCGCCTGGTGAAGGTGCTTCCTTCAGGAGCAAACCGGGAGGAACTGGAGCAGGACCTGGTGTTTGTCGGTTTGATCGGCATGATCGATCCAGCGCGGCCAGAGGTAACTCCCGCACTGGAAACCGCTACAAGGGCAGGCATCCGCACGATCATGATCACGGGTGATTACCCCAATACAGCCCGCGCCATTGCCGAGAGCATTGGACTGCTGAAGCGGGGGCATAATGTGCTCACCGGGGCGCAGCTGGAAACGATCTCTGATGAAGAATTAA
>CAYWVP010000085.1:0-3868 GCA_964461605.1 uncultured Anaerolinea sp. | reverse complement strand
GTCAGCATTGTTTCCGCGGTTGAACAGGGCAGGATCATTTACTCGAACATTCGCAAGTTCGTGTATTTTCTCATTTCCTGTAACATGGCTGAGATCCTGATCATCTTCCTGCCGACCGCGCTCGGGTTCCTGCTCTTCCCGGAACTCACGGCAGAGCAGCTTTCTCCACTGGCGCCGATCCAACTGTTGTGGCTGAACCTGGTCACAGATGGAGCGCCCGCGCTGGCCTTGAGCACTGAAAAAGGCGACCCGGATATCATGGATCAACCGCCGCGGTCTCCAAAGGAACCCATCATCAACAGGCACATGACGATCGGCGTTATTACCCAAACGATCGCCATTACCGCCATCACGCTGGTAGCCTTCTGGGTCGGACTGACTCACAAGGGCGGGTCACCAATCGACAACCTTGAATTAGCCGAAACGATGGCGTTCGTGACATTGTCCACTTCTGAATTGCTGCGGGCATTCACCGCTCGCTCAGAACGATACCCGCTGCTGAAGCTGGGTATTTTCACCAACAAATGGATGAATATCGCGGTGTTGTTCTCGCTGGTGCTGGTAATCGCAGTGGTATACCTGCCCTTCCTGAATCCGATCTTTAAAACCGTTCCCTTGGGTTTGGCAGAATGGGAGTTGATCCTGCCGTTGCTGCTCATCCCCTCTGTGGTGGCCGAATTGGTGAAATGGTGGATCAGTCGCAGGGCAAAAAAGCAGGCTGCTCAAGCGTAACAGAAACTAATGATGTCAACGGGCGCGGTTCGATCAGCGCCCGTTTTCTTTATTAAGCAGGCATTTAACCGGGGCAAAACTGAAGCGGTGCGCGGGGCAGGGGCCAAAATTTGCCAGTGCGGCCTGGTGGACGCGGGTACCATAGCCCTTGTTGCGTTCAAAAGCATAGCGCGTGTGGTTCTCCCCCAGTTCCACCATGAAGCGATCACGGGCTGTTTTGGCGAGGATGGAAGCGGCTGCGATGCTGAGGCTGCGCTGATCGCCTTTGATCAACGCGGTTTGCGGGGTGTCATTATCCGGAAGAAATAACGCGTCGAGCAGCAGATGCAGCGGTGCAGGGTGCAGACATTCCAACGCGCGGTGCATAGCCAGGCGCGTGGCGGGCAGGATGCCGACCTGGTCGATCTCTTCGTTTGTGGCAAAACCGATCCCCCATGCCAGCGCGTTGCTGCGGATCAGTGGTTCGAGGGCGTAGCGTTGACCAGCGTTTAATTGCTTGGAATCCCGCACGCCCGAAATCATATCGGTGGACGGGTTGATCGAGGAAAGTATTACAGCTGCGGCGGTTACCGGACCTGCCCAGGCGCCCCGGCCGGCTTCGTCCACGCCGGCGACGAGATTTAAACCGGCTTGCCATAAACTTTGTTCGAACGCGAGGTCAGGGGAGGATGGAATGAGGGAACGGTCGAACTTAGACGCCATAGGTGCCGCGGCGCAGCTTACTGCGGATAACGATCAGGTCTCTTGCCATGCGCCAGGAATCGCGCAAGACGCGCACTTTGCTGTGCGGGTGGTAGTACCAGGGGATGGCGAGTTCCTTTACGCGGTAGCCCGAGCGGAAGGCGATGGCCATCACCTCCACGTCGAAGGTCCAGCCGGGGATGGTGACTAGCGGAAACAACTTTTCGACAGCCCGGGCGGTAAAACACTTAAAACCGCACTGTGTATCCTGCAGTTGGGGCAGGATCATCAGGCGCACCAGGTTATTGAAGATGCGGCCGATGAAGTGACGGTAGAAAGGTTCATCGTAGCGTATTGAGCCGGGGGCTTCACGTGAGGCGATGACGATATCGGCTTCAGTTGTTTGCGGCGGCAGGAACCGCGGGATCTCAGTGATGGGCATGGAGAGGTCAACATCACATATGAAGCGGTATTGACCGGTGGCGGCGAGCATGCCAGCCTGTACCGCACGGCCTTTGCCGGCCTGTTCAACGTGGAGGACCTTGATATTTGGATTATCTGCGGCGAAGTCTTGTGCGATCGCAAGTGTCCGGTCGTTGCTGCCGTTCTCGGCGATGACGATCTCGCTGGGATAAGGTAATGCACTGGTAAAAGCGAGGGTACTGGTGAGGGTGTCCGGCAGGCGCAGTTCCTCGTTGTAGGCGGGGAAGACGATGGAGAGGAACGGGGTTTCGGTCACCATATTCCTTATTATAAGCGTGAAGTAAAGTTTTTTCTGAGATTGGAGACAGTATAGAAGGGTAGTGGGGATTGCTTCAGGCTCACAGAACGAGCCTTCGCAATGACAATGCGCGGGGATTGCTTCAGGCTCACAGAACGAGCCTTCGCAATGACAATACACGAGGATTGCTTCAAGCTTACAATTCAAGCCTTCGCAATGACAATACATGGGGATTGCTTCAGGCTCACAGAGCGAGCCTTCGCAATGACAGTACAAGGGGGATTGAGGCAGCTTGTGCACGGAGCCTTTGTTGTGACTTTATGGATATAAATCGGGTCGAGCATCGCTCGACCCCTACGGTAAATAATTTGATCGTGTCGTGCAATTTGTTTGCGGACTTAATCAGCTGTTGTCTGAAGAAATGGAGGCATTATCGTAGGAAATTGGGGATTGCATCAAGCTTACAATTCAAGCCTTCGCAATGACAAATCAAAAAAAGGTGGTCGGGGTGGGCGGACTTGAACCGCCGACCCCCGCGTCCCAAACGCGGTGCGCTGCCAACTGCGCTACACCCCGAGCGAGTAGAGTATAATCCGAACGGGTAGGAAACGTCAAGAAAAATGCACTCCAGGGTATCCAGGATCATCCCATTGCGCCGGTTGTTTGTTGTCATCCTTTCGCTCTTTCTGCTGCTGACCATCTCCGGCTGCCAGTCTGCCAATTCGGTGAGCCTGTCCACGGCGACAACGACACCGACCAACCCGCCGCCCACCATCACACCCTCACCCACGCTCACTGCCACCCCCACCACTACACCCACTCCCACCGAGATTCCCTGCCTTGAAAAAAACGGGACGATCGTCGAGGTGGATGTTGCTACCAAATGGTTGAATTGGCCTGTGAATACCCGCGTCTATCTCCCGCCCTGTTACGATGACACAGCGGCAGACGGTTACCCGGTGCTGTATATGTTCCACGGTCAGGCGGCAACCAACGACCAGTGGATCCGGCTGGGGTTGACCAACGCCGCGGACAGTTTGATAGCAAAGGGAAAGATCCGGCCAATAATCATCGTGATGCCCTTCGAAATCACCTGGACTCCCAACCCGAACGAATCCTATTTTGATGAAGCCTTCCTCGAAGATGTGCTGCCGTTCGTGGAAAGCGAATATGCAATCTGCCAGCACCGCACCTGCCGTGCCGCAGGCGGGCTTTCGCGCGGGGGCAACTGGGCGGTGTATTTTGGTTTTGCCAGGCCGGACCTGTTCGGTACAGTCGGTGCTCACAGCACCCCGTTGTTTTACGGTGAAGAATTCCGCATCAACCAGTCTCTGGCAATGGCAGACTCTCAGGCGGATCTGCCTTTTGTGATGCTGGACATGGGGGACCGGGACGCTGACCGAGACAAAGTACAGGCGTTCAAGACCTTCATGGAATCAAACGGGATCGCGTTCGAGTATAACGAGTTTGAGGGGCGGCACGAGGAATCCTACTGGGGCGCGCACGTGAAAGATTATCTGCGGTGGTATGCAGCGCGGTTTATTGTTCCTCAGGCACAGTGACCCCATCCCAGCGGGTGCAGACGAAACTTCCATTTTCGTAAACAGATTCAATGACCGCGGTATAAGGGATCGGCCAGGTGGCAACCTGTTCAAATGGCAGGAGGCTGAATAATCCGCTCAACCCGATGTGTAAAACCCCCGCGTGCGCAACGCATAAAATGCGGGCGTCGGT
>CAYWVP010000084.1:0-7217 GCA_964461605.1 uncultured Anaerolinea sp. | reverse complement strand
CGCTCTTTAAGTGCAAAAAAGTGCAGGGTTTCGTCAATTCTTTTTAACAGAAGCGATTCTGTAAGACCATACAACCTGCCAAAGAACAACAGGTTCTCACGCGCAGTGAGACGCTCATATAGCGCGCTGGTTTCGGTCAGAACGCCTGTTTCCTGTCGAATACTGGATCCCTCCTTAACCGGATCCTTTCCAAACACACGAATCTTGCCCCGGGTCGGTTTGTATAAACCGTTCAACAATCGGATCGAGGTGGTTTTTCCCGCTCCGTTCGGTCCCAACAGCGCGAAAACTTCTCCCTGCCGTACGTCATAACTCAGGTCCTGCAGGGCAAGACGCCCGTCAAACTGGTGACTCAAGTTCTCTACAACGATACTGCTATCCATTTTCACCTCAATGTAATGGTTTCACGTGAAACAATTTAACACTGCTCAACCAGCGAGCTACTCTTCGATCTTTTTCATCTCGTTTTGTGCCAGGGAGGTAATACCGCTGATACCGCCCAGGTTCATGGTATCTACCGCGCTGGAAGGGACGATTACCATCGCTCCGCGCTCTTTCAACCCTTCGAACAACATGTTCATGGCGCGCAGATGCAGCGCGGTCGGGTTGTTGATGTAGGCTTGCGAAGCTTCTGCAAAACTGGAAGCGATCTGTTTTTCTGATTCTCCCAGGATCACACGCGCCTGGCGCTCGCGTTCAGCCTGCGCCTGGCGAGACATGGCGTCCTCCAGGTCAGCCGGGATGATCACGTCACGGATCTCCACTGACTGTACGGTGATCCCCCATGGGGTCGTGCGTTCATCGATGATCTTTTGTAGATCGGCGTCCATTTTTGCCCTGCCTACCAGTATGTCCGCCAGTGTCATCTGCCCGATGATCTCGCGCAGCGCGGTCTGTGAAGCCCACGCGATGGCTGCCTGGTAATTCTCAACCTCCAGGGCGGCTTTTTCAGCGTCCCACACCAACCAGAACAGCACCGCGTCCACATTCACTGGAACCGTGTCCCGCGTGAGGGTCTTTTCCGCCGAAAATGGCGTCACCATCACCCGGTGATCGATCCAGCGCGTGATCGAGTCGATGATCGGGATGATCCAGAAAAGTCCGGGGCCCTTCAGACCGCTGAATTTACCGAGCCGTAACACCACCGCCTTCTCCCACTGCCGTGCCACCTGCATGGCCGCCAACAGCAGAGTGGCAACAATGCCGAACGGGATCACAACCGCCGCGATGGCACCATCTGAATATCCTTTGGTATCCATGATCGCAGCACAAAAGACCGCGAACACAGTCAGAAGCATAAAGATCGTCAACGAGAGGGCATTTAGATGGGATTCCTGCCCCTTTTTAGCTGTTTGCGTCTGCGCCTTGAATGGGTTCATACTCTGATCACTGCCGTTGTTTTCCTGAGCTTGCTTGACCATATCTATACCTTCCTTTTTTTAATCGTTCGCTTCGTCATCCTGCAACGTGCCATCCAGCCACGCAGCAATGTTCTTATCAACACTTTCTTTCACCTCATCTGGCCGAAAGCCCTGGCGCTGCATCAGGCTCAAGAACCGCTTCACCTGTACCTCCAATGCATCGCGCATCAGGTAATCACTCTTTTCTGTCCCGGGCGGCTCCACTATATAAGTGCCGCGTCCCTGCTGGGTCGAGATCAATCCGGCCTCATCCAGCATGCGGTAAGCCCGCGCGACCGTGTTAAAGTTGACCCGTAATTCAGAGGCCATCTGGCGCACCGTCGGCAGCTGATCACCGGGTTTCAGGTTGCCGGAGGAGAGGTAAGTCAGCACCTGTTCGACCAGTTGAACATACACGGGTATTCCCGAGCGGAAATCAAGCTTATAATCCTGCGGTTTCACATTCTTTCCTCCTTTTTTGTATCATTGTATTATTGTATCATTGTATATTTTGGTGTCAAGATTTTTAAGCCATTATCATGATGTTTATCACATGCCGGATGTGAGGTTTTGATTTAAAATATAAATGGAATTCACCCACAATAAAATTAAACAAATAAGGAGTTTCCCATGTCAAAGATCTATGACAACCTGATGGCAGCGTTTGCTGGCGAAAGCCAGGCCAACCGTAAGTATCTTGCCTATGCAAAGAAAGCTGAAGATGAAGGTTTGCTGCAGGCTGCCCGCCTGTTCCGCGCCGTGGCACATGCCGAGACCATTCACGCCCACAACCACCTGCGCCGTGCTGGTGAGGTCCATTCCACCGCAGAAAACCTCGCAGCAGCTGCGGCTGGTGAAAACTATGAATCGACCGAGATGTACCCTGCTTTTATGAAGGATGCCGAAGAAGCGGGAGACAAAGCCGCGTTCAACAGCTTCCATTGGGCCAACGAAGCCGAAAAGGTGCATGAAGTCCTTTACCGCGAATTGTTGGACTCACTTGGTAAATCCGCTGAAGAATACGATTACTACATCTGCCCGGTCTGCGGTTACACAGAAAAACGCGGCGCTCCCGAAAAATGCCCGGTTTGCGGAGCTCCCGGTACGCGCTTCGAACGCATCAGCTGATCGCTTTCCAAAAACCCTTCGCTAACCCGAAGGGTTTTTGTTGTTCGTTAGGTCAACGCTGAACGGGGATTTATTTCTTCCTTTAATTAATTGCTCCCGCCCTTTGTCGTCTTGCATTGCTTCAAGGGCGTGGTAAAATCTCAATGGAGCACGTAATCGCTCACACTGCGAGTTATTCGTGAAGGAGGTTCATTAAATATGGAACAGAAGGTTGGTTCCTTCGAGATCAAAAAGGGTTTGGCGCAAATGTTAAAAGGCGGCGTAATCATGGATGTGGTCAACGCCGAGCATGCAAAAATCGCTGAGGACGCTGGTGCCTGCGCTGTCATGGCGCTGGAACGCGTTCCCGCTGATATTCGTGCCGACGGGGGCGTTGCCCGCATGAGTGACCCTGAAATGATCCTCAAGATCATGGACACCGTCTCCATCCCCGTTATGGCCAAGTGCCGTATTGGTCACTTCGTCGAAGCACAGATCCTGGAGGCCATCGGCGTTGATTACATTGACGAATCCGAGGTCCTCACCCCGGCTGATGAAGCCCATCACATTTACAAACACGATTTCAAAGTTCCCTTCGTCTGCGGTTGTCGCAACCTTGGCGAAGCCCTGCGCCGCGTAGGCGAAGGGGCTGCCATGATCCGCACCAAGGGCGAAGCCGGTACCGGTGATGTCGTCGAAGCCGTGCGCCATGCCCGCACCGTACTGGGCGAGATCCGCCGCCTGCAGAACATGCCCGAGGAAGAGATCATGGCCTTCTCCAAGGAGATCGGCGCGCCTTACGAGGTGGTAATGGAAACCCGCCGGCTCGGTCGTATGCCCGTGGTCAACTTTGCCGCTGGTGGCATCGCCACCCCGGCTGACGCCGCGCTGATGATGCAATTGGGTGTTGATGGTGTATTCGTCGGGTCAGGTATCTTCAAGTCAGGTGATCCCGCCCGCCGCGCCTCCGCCATCGTCAAGGCGACCACGCACTTCCGGGACGCAAAGATCCTGGCTGAAGTAAGCCGCAACCTTGGCGGTGCCATGGTTGGCCGTCAGATCTCGGTCTTGACCGAAGAAGAAAAACTCGCCACCCGCGGTTGGTAACCCGCCCATGAAGATTGGCGTACTGGCATTACAGGGTGCCTTTGCAGAACACCAGTCCGTCCTCGAGTCTCTTGGGGTGGAAGTGGTTCAGGTACGCCTGCCGCAGCATCTCGCGCAGCTCGACGGTCTCATCATCCCGGGTGGTGAATCCACCACCATCGGCAAGTTGGCTGAAGATTACGATCTTATTAAACCCCTGCGCCTGTTCGGACGTGAACACGCCATCTGGGGCACTTGCGCCGGCGCTATTTTCCTCTCAAAGGACATCGGCCGCAGCCAACCTCTGCTTGAATTGATGGATATCACGGTAGCCCGCAACGCATTTGGCCGCCAGGTGGATAGCTTTGAGGTGGATCTTTCCATGCCCTGCCTGCTTGAAGTTGACCCCGTTGACCGGCCTTTCCACACTGTTTTCATTCGTGCCCCCATCATTGAATCGGTCGGCAAGGGTGTGGAGATATTATCTCAATTGGCGGATGGTCGCATCGTGGCAGCCCGCCAGGGGCATCTGCTCGCCACATCCTTCCATCCGGAATTAACCGGTGACGATCGTTTCCACCGCTACTTTATGGAGTTGGCAAAATAAACATTCGCCCGTTAGCCTGGTACGACCTTCCTGCCATTTTAGGAACGCGCAGCCGGGTGATCAGCCTGAATAAAGCGGCTTTCCTCACCCAGGGAAACCCCATCCGGTTGGGTAGTTTATTGCATTCACTCGCCCTCGATACGCCAAATTACATCGCTGTTTTCGAATTCACCGGAGACCGGCAACCTTTGTACAGCCAGGTCCTTCATCAAACTGGCGGACGATCCGCCCATTTTGCGTTTTTTTCACCCGATCAGCTTGAGGACGAGGATAACCTCTCCGCCCTGATCGATTTCCTGTGCTTCCAGGCTGGCGAAATGGGCGCGTTGAACGTGCTCGCTGATATTGAGGAATCTCACCCGCTTTTTGAACGTTTCCGCCGCGCCGGGTTCTGTGTGTTCGGCTGGGAATCCATCTGGCGGTTTCCCGATCGCCCAAAATCCGGTCCAACCGGAACCAGCTGGATCAAGCCCTCCCCAACCGACGAGAACACGGTGCGTTCCCTCTACCAGACCCTCGTTCCTCCCCTGGTGCAGAATGCCGAGCCTTTCACCAACGGCAGCACCCCGCGCCTGGTCTACAAGGTCAATGGCGAGATCCAGGCTTATGTGGAAAGCCTCAGCGGTGCTTCCGGCATCTACCTGGTACCCGTCATCCACCCCTCCGTCGATAATATCCACACTCTGCTCCTGGACCTCATGGAACAATTCCAGGGTATGGGACGCCCCATTTACCTGCAGGTGCGCTCCTACCAGGCATGGCTCTCGGATACCCTGCAGGAACTTGGCGCTGAAAGCACGCCGCGCTTCGCCCTGCTTGTGAAGCATCTCGCTGTCGGTCAGTTGAACGCCATAAAGGAAGCCCAGCGCGCCCGCTCTGACCAGCGCCAGGCGGAACCCACCGCTCCCATCCTTAACCATTACGTAAATCCAGGCTCTGGTTCTAACGGGGTAAAATAAATAGATAAAGGCTTATTGAGTCCTATGAAACAGATACGAATCACTGACGATCTTCACGCTCTGATGGCGGTCCTGCCGCCGCAGATTGTCAGCGCGTTGGAGAAAGCCAACAACAGCGACAACCTGTTGGAGATCGTGCTCGACCTGGGCCGCCTGCCCATGGCGCGTTTCGTCGACAGAGAGCTCCAATTGAGCGATCACGAGGTCGGCCGCGCTGAAATCGACCTGGTGGTCTCGCGCATCGGCGAGTTTGACGCCGACAACCGCGCCGGTCTTGAACGCACCCTGCACCGTATCTCCGCCATCCGCAACCGCCACGGCCTCATTGTCGGACTCACCTGCCGCGTTGGGCGCGCCGTCTACGGCACCATTGAGATCATCCAGGACCTGATCGAATCCGGCAAGTCCATCCTCCTGCTGGGTAAACCCGGCATCGGCAAGACCACCATGCTGCGCGAGTCCGCCCGCATCCTGGCTGAATCCAAACGCGTCATCATCGTCGATACTTCGAACGAGATCGGCGGTGACGGCGATGTGCCCCACCCCGCGGTGGGTAAAGCCCGCCGCATGCAGGTGGCCACTCCCTCGCTGCAGCACGAGGTGATGATCGAAGCGGTCGAGAATCACAACCCCGAGGTCGTCATCATCGACGAGATCGGGCGTGAACTTGAAGCCATGGCTGCCCGCACCATCGCCGAACGCGGCGTTCAACTCGTCGCCACCGCCCATGGGCGCACCCTCGAGAACCTGCTGCTCAATCCCACTCTCTCCGACCTGATCGGGGGGATCGAGTCCGTTACGCTTTCAGATGAAGAAGCCCGCCGCCGCGGCACCCAGAAGACCGTCCTCGAACGCCGTTCTCCGCCCACCTTTGATGTGCTCGTCGAGTTGCAGGAGCGCGACCGTCTCGCCGTCCACCCGGACGTTGCCCAGGCGGTGGATACGCTTGTGCGCGGTTACCCCCTCCAGCCCGAGATCCGCTGGCGCGATGCCCAAAACGAATTACATGTTGAAAAAGCTCCCGCTCCGCCGGCTGCACGCGGAATGGCGCAGGGCACCCGCCGCACCTACACTGGTACCGATGATCGCCGTTCCGACGCACCCTCAGAAGCCAATGAAGGACGCTTCCTGCACAAAGCCGCCACACCTTCGATCGATTACGAACAGGCCGTCGACATCGCCGAGCGCAAGCCCGCGCGTAAGGTGCGCATTTATCCTTACGGTGTCGCCCGCAACCGCCTGCAACAGGCTGCTCATCGCCTGGGTGTTCCCGCGTTCATTGCCAGGGATATCAGCGAAGCTGATATCATCATGACCCTGCGCACGTATTACCGCTCACGCCAGCAGCCCATCACCGAAGCGGAAGCGCGTGGGATCCCCATTTATGTACTGCGCGCCAACACGGTCACCCAGATGGAACAGTCGCTGGCTGAGATATTCAACCTCACCGAAGACAACAACTGGAATCTCAACGAGGTTGCCAACCAGACTGAATCCGCCATCCAGGCCGTCCTCAATGGCCAGCGCTGGGTGGATCTCCCACCCGCCACATCCGCCATCCGCCGTATCCAGCACGAGATGGCCCGCCAGGCGCAATTGGTGTCCCATTCATACGGCAAAGACCCCAACCGCCGCGTGCGCATCTTCAAGGAATAGACAGGAGTAAAACGTGTTCATCACCCTGGAGGGTCCCGATGGCAGTGGCAAATCAATGCAGGTGCCTGCATTGTCTGAGTTTATCCGCAGCCTGGGCTACCAGGTGCTGACCACTCGCGAACCCGGCGGCACCTTCATCGGGGACCAGATCCGCGAGGTCATCATGCGCATGGACAACACCTCCATGCATCCCCGCACCGAGATCCTGCTGTTCTGCGCCGCCCGCGCCCAGATCGTGGCCGAGGTGATTCGCCCGCAATTGGAGCAGGGCGTTGTCGTCATCAGCGACCGCTATGCGGATTCCACCCTCGCGTACCAGGGTTACGGTCACGGCATCGATCTGACTGTCCTGCGCCAGATCTTATCCTTCGCCACCGGCGGGCTCGTCCCAGACCTGACCCT
>CAYWVP010000083.1:0-7218 GCA_964461605.1 uncultured Anaerolinea sp. | reverse complement strand
CAAAAAGAATCCAGAAATGCACACCGCGGGTCATGAACTCCAGGCTGGGCAGGATGCCCCCGGCCTGTGAATCAAAACCCAGGTAAAACGGCAGATAAAGCAGGAAACCGGCAATACCAAGGACCAGCCCGTTCTTCAGAAAATTCCACAATATGCCAGTCTTCCAGCCCTCAGACTGGTAACGCATAAACGCCCAGACCAGGCAGAACAACCCGACGTAAATGGGAAAATCCCATGTATTGATAAAGCCAAGACTGCCCAGGATCAGGGCTGTCAACCAGAAGGTCCAGTTTTTTGCCCAACCCGTGATCCTGGTTTCTTTACTGATGTAAAGCCTGGCACCCGCAAAAAGGTTAAAACTGGCTGCAACTGCGAGCAAGGCAAACGGCACCGCCAGCAGGTGTGGATGCAGATCAGACAGCAGGTAGGAGAAGAAGGGAAATTCATCGATCACCTCCACATTGGCACCACTCAGGGTCATGTCCTGGATAACCCGTGAGCCGCGCCACCACAACCAACCACCGGGTCTGGAAGGGATCCAATCAAACGGAACCGTTGGCGGCACATTGAGGTCAAGAATTCCCAGCCAGGTCCAAAATCTGGAGGTTAAGACACCATTGCCGGTATCCTTCCAGAAAACACCGCCGGCATGGAGAAATTCCAGCACCCCTTCCACCGTGCTGATGATCAACACAAATAATGGTCCCAATAAACCAGCACGGCGGCTGAAACCCTCAGCCGCTCCTTCCCGTTTACCCCAAATTGATGTGATATCGTACACAATGCCATATAAAGCAGCGGCCGTCATGCCAAACCACAAGGCGCTGGTCAGGTTAAATGCGACTGATGCCGAGACCGCGGTGATCCTTGTTAACATAGCGATCATCACGTAACCAAAATAGTAATATGAGATGGCATAACCAGACAGCCACGGATCCTGCGGCGGGAAAGATGGAGATCGCAGGATCGAATTGATGAATGCAAGCTCCATCGGCTTTTCGGTATAAGCAGCTTCGGGGTTCATTCCCCTGATCCATGCCCAACCAATAAACAACAGCACAAACACAACTTCTCCCACCCAGATCGTGCGCCTGGAGGATTTCAACCAGTCAAGCAGTTCGTGAAACTTACCACCGCGCATGGCCAACGTTGACAGGACCAGCAAAATCAAAAATGAAACGATCTGTCCGCCCAGGTCATTTTGCAGAATCCCCAGCGAGTTGAGCAACCAGAAAACAAAAGCCCAGATCAACAGACCCAGGGGACGGGCCAGGGTGACCCCTTTAGAAGGCAACTGGTGGAAGAACCGGTACGCCAAAGGAAGCGCGCTGATGCCGATCAGCGTGATCACCAGGTACCAGGTCAGGATACTGAAGATCTCACCCATGTTCAATCATTCGCATTCTGGTCGAGCACTTCGTATATGGCGGTATCTTCGTAACGGAATACTTCGCGCCAATGCACACCGTCATATTGAAGGAATTTATCCAGTCCCGCCCCGCTGTAATACAGGCGTTCCAGTTGACCCACAACAATGTATTTGACATCGTATTTTTGAAGGAACGTAAGTGCATCTTCAACATTTTCGGTCAGGTAGAAACCCGGGATTTCATTCAGGCGATTGGCTATACCATTATAAGAAAGGAAACCCCGTTGCTGCCGTTGATGCCAGTTCCAGCCCAATACTCCCGGGAGACCGGTGTAGATCGTGTAACGATTTCCCCAACGATATTCCACAGTATTGGCCTCGACGATTACCGGCGAGCCTTGCACATTTCTGCGCATCCATTCGATCGCCTGGTAATCCTGGTTCAAATCCATGTCAACGCCCTGGTCATTGTAGTAGGAGGTCATCATGAAGGCATCACCATCCAACCCATCCGGCGCGGCATCAGACATCCGGTCACGCACCTTATCGGCGCTGGCAAGAACCGGGTAGAGAAAAGCGCCAAACAGAAGTAAGATCAATGCTGCCTGCCAGAGGTTCGCTGTTCCCTTTCGCCAGGCTGAATTCACGGCCGGGATTGTCCAGATTAAGGCTGCGGCAGCGCTAAGGCTAAGGAGTGTCCACGCCTGGTAATAGAACTTGAAGACGGTGTTCATACGTCCGATATCACCTTCAAGGGCAAACAGTTCCACGAATAGGGTCAGCACAAGTCCCGTCCCAACCATAAAGAGCACCAGCCGTTTACCATCCGCCTGATTCGGGCGAAATAGTAGAATTGCCGCCCAAACCCCCAGGATGCCGACCAACCAGCCAATGCTGATCCCCATCAACGTCAACAGGAACAGTACGAGCAGGAAGAGCAGCCCGACAACCTGGAGATACCCCAGGTAAGGTTTGATTTTGTGCACAGCGGAAGCAGGGGTGGATGCCAGCCATTCGCGGGTTTCCCAGATGAACCAGCTGATGATGAGGAATAACTGCCAACCCCAATGCACCAGGTACGAGCCCAGCGGTGAATGTGAGTCCTTCCAGGCGGTGATACTGCCGTAAGCCTGCCCGAATTTCTCGGTGAATGGCAGGTAAAACAGCATTACGCCGGCAATCAACAGTCCAACCAGTAAGGCAGAAAGTATCGATTTCCTCATCCAGTCGGGAAGCCGGATCAGGAATCTGGCAGGCAAATTGAGCTTCCTGTAACTGGAATAGAACAGGACGATGCCGCCAAAAAGCATATAGGTCGGCAAATCCCAGGTATTGGTGGGGCGCAGGGTGGCAATGACGAACGCGCCGAACAGGATCGTGACAAGCAAGCCCAACCAATCCCTCCATGTCCTGCCGGAGCGCAAATCCCATTTTCTCAATAAAACTGCCAACGCCCACCCCAACACCAGTATGGTGATTGGCAGGGCGATCATGTGAGCATGCAGATCGGCATATGTGAAGGTAAAGAATGGGAACTCGGTGATGACATCCCCCGGTATAGCCCGCGATGGATTCCAGTACCATTCACCGTACCCGAATGGTAGTTTTGAACCGGTGATGAAACGGACCAGCCCTGAGAAGAACCAGGCAATCGATTCAAAGAATCCGGCTTCATCTATGATGCCGTTTGGAGCACCCAGGCGCTTGAAACCCTGCGAGAACATCCTGAGCGTACCCAGGTTTCCGGCGACCAACACAGCCAGTGCAGAGGAAATACCGGCCATGTAATGGTGTTTCCCAAATACCGGTGGCGAATTCCCGGATTCTTCCGTTAATTGCCTGTTTCCTCGGGCAATGAGATTCCAACCTATGCTGAAAGCTCCGATTCCGGTCAGGGCGAAAAGGGTCGGCAGGATCAAATTGTATGCAACAGCAGGGACGATTCCCAGCCACTTTACCAGCACCCCTACGATGACGTAACCGTAATAGTAATAGTTGATGTATCCACCGGAATACCACGGATCATAAGGCGGAAAGGTTGTGCTCTTTAAAACCGCTGTAAAGTAGGAGAGATCCATCGGTTTTTCTCCACCCTTCCAGGGATGCCAGAGGTCCGGGTTGCCGATGCGGATGAATAGATCGACAAGGAAGAACAGGAGGAAAGTACCTTCGACGAAAAGAATCGCTTTGCGATTTCTGCTGATCTCTGCTGAGATGAGCTTGCGATCACGGAATGCTATACCACCGCTGATCCCTAATAAGAGGATCAGAATGATGCTGATCGTCAGGCGACTGAACGCAATTCCGGCAGAGCCGGCCAGCCAGGTCAGGTAAGCCAACAGGAGCAATCCGACCAAACGGCTGAACGGGTAGCCGTGATCAGGCAGTCCCTTCAGGAACAGCCGCACCAACGGAAATGCGATCCATCCCAGAATGGTAATGACCAGATACCATGCCAGCGCTGCCAGCCACTGATGCCGGTTCAGCAAGGAATTTTCTGGGAATAGCTCTGACCAGGTCCCGCCAGCGGTCTGCCTATCCTTTTCCTCTGCGGAAAGCAGGAGGTTCCCGTTGATCTCCCCCGCCTGTTTCGGGGTTTTATGAACGACCTCGCCCAGGTCTACCGCACCCAGGATCGATCTCACCCTATGGGGGTCGTAAGCGGAAATTTTACGGAAAATAAAAACCTTGGGATGATCGTAGACTGTGAAAGCTTCCTCAGAAAACTGATCATTTATGGAAAGGTTTCCGATCTGCGGATCATGCTGAAACACTGCAGCCAACTCAAATCCCAATTCTTCATTGAACATTCCCGGTTTTGCCACGGAGTAACACCACTCGACAGTCTTGTCCTGAGGGCAACCGAGGAGAGCACGGTAATATTCTGTTGTTAGTGGATAACGCTCCGGAACACGGGAGATCGAACCCCATTGGCGGCTTGAGCTGATGAAGATCGCATCCGCCTGGTCCAGTGTAAAGGTCAACCTGTCCAGCTTGTCCTGGTTATCCTCCCAGTACAACTCCAGGTTGAGATTATTGCCATAAAGGCCATCCTGAAAACCGAAAACATTGTAGCCGAACAGGTTGACCGGCAAGGCATCATCCCAGGTGGATTCAACAACGCTGATGCTGTTGTAGATACCCAGTTCTGCTTCCCCTTCAAGGTAGAGGAACAGGTAATAACCGGTATCCTTTTTCAGACTCACCGGATTATCCAGAGTAACCACACGCTGTTCGCCCCGCGGGTCTGTTGTAGCCGCGAAGGTATCTGTTAATTCACCTGAAGACAGAATGATTTCAGGTTTATTAGAATCGGCTAAAGCGACGGTCAGCCTGGTACTCTGGCCGGTATTCATCAGATCAACAACCCGGTTCAACTTGATCTCAGATAGGGTTCCGGATTCCCGCGGGAAGAAGAGAAGCTGGAAGGGCGTGTCCTGCGTCAGGCGGTAAACCGGCTGGGGCAGGTATTGCACATCTTCGGGCATCTCGAGTGTCACCGCGCCGGCTATGCGCAGAAACACTTCCGTCTCAACGACAGCGAATTCCAGTAAATATTGCCTTCCCCCCAGCAAATCCACAGGTTGCTGCAGAACCACCTCAGCCTTTTCACCGTTTGAATCGGATATCGGCTTGAAGTCAGACTGGAGAAAACCTCCACCCAGATAAGTTAGGCTCCCATTATCATCTTCGTAAATGGATACCATCAACGAGATCTGTGCAGTGTTGTCCACCTGGTTCAAAACGTGCTGCAAATTCACCTGCTGCGCGGTCACATCCTTTTCAACATCGAACCGGTAGCGATAAGGTTTATCGAAGGAAATTAATGCACCATTCTGATAGGCTAACGGTTGATTGAACGACACACTTCTATCATTGGTGATGTTCAAATTGATCGCACCGGGGATATTCTCATAGATCCAGTTGCTTGCAGCAACCCGCGTAACAGGTCGCGTGTAGATCGACGTGAAACCAATCGCCCATAAAGCCGTACCAATTACCGTGATCACCAGTGCTGAGATGGCCAGCACTTTCTTCCAATTGAAACGGAAAAACCTGATCTTCTGAATATCTGAAGCACCGGTTTCATACAATTTGAAAATCACCCATGCTGCGATCAATGCCAGCGCTGGATAGATAGAGACCACATAACGCATACTTTTGACATGCACCAGTGATTGCGTGACCAGGACAAAAGCCGTCCATCCCCAGATCAACAGGTGTTTTTCCCAATCCCCCTTCAAAATACGCCAGCCCATCCACAAAAGACCTGCCAGTGAGAGCACGCCCAAGGGTATACCCAGCCCGTAAAGAACCAGGTTTTTGATCGTGAACAATACCGGCCGCCTGGCCCACTGCAGCGCGTATGGAACATCGACCTCACCGGATTGGATCACAGCTAATTCGCGCAAGCTGCTGAGCCAACCCGGGTTGAGATTCAGGTTAAAGAAACCGGGTCCTGCAAAGGTGTACGGCTGGAAAATGCGAAATGCCAGGAACGCCGCGATGCCTGCAATTACCAGGTTCCTGGCGAGAATTGGCAGGCTACCCCTCTTTTGCGATTGGGGTAATTTTCTATAGTAAAGGAAAGCGGACAGCGGCAACAGTACTGCAAGAGCGTATACACTTACTTTTGATGCCAGGGCAGCACCATAAAGCAACCCGAAGATCACATACGGCAGAACCGATCGCCAATGCCCGATGAACCAAGGCGGTAGTTGATCTTTGCGGGAATCCTCGACCGATACCAATGGTAACTCCCGCGTACTGGTCGCAATCCGGACAGCCAGGTAAATGGCAGCATAGGTAAAGAAATTGGCAAAGTTATCGACAGTAAAAAAATGGGAGAGCTGGATCTGCAACACTGCCAGCGCACTGAACAAGGCTGCCAGCAAACCAAGTCTTGCCTGGCGATAGAGCCGTCGACCGATCAGGTAGATAAATAGGATCGTTCCCAGGTCAAATATCCCGGACAGCACACGACCGACGATATTGATCTCATCGTACCCTGTCATGCCGACCCATTCACCAACATAGCGCACGATGATCAAAGGCAGGGTACCGTACACGTAAAAAGTGAATCCACGGTTATTCGGGTTTAAACTGGAAGCCGCCGTGTCAAAATACTCGCGCAGGCTGCTGACCGGGCTGATGGACGTTTCCACCATCGTCAAGAAACGTTCATCGGGATGGAGATGCTGGTTGCCATCCCATTCAATACCAGTAAAACGCAATGTGCCGGCAACGACCAGCACAAGGATCAACAAAAGATCCCACACCCAGTTTGGAATAGTTCTGGTTACGGATTTTGGATTTTGTGAAAGCTTCTGTTCTGCGGGTTCAGCCGACACTCTCTACGCTCCGGCAGGAATCAGGGTGAGGTTCTTAATCCGGCATCAATCTCTTTGAATAGTATTTCGTATTGCGCTGCAACCTTATCAGGATCATAGGCAGAGAAATCTAAATTCGCCTGTTGCAGGTAATCCGGGTGATCCAACGCTTCCAGTATTCGCTGCGCCAATTCGCCGGCATCACCGATCGGGAAGATCGCACCCATTTTGTGGGTCTTTACTGGTTGACGGACACCAGGCAGGTTTGAGGTGATACAACGAACACCATTCATCATCGCTTCGATCTGAACAAGGCCAAATGCTTCGGTAGAGTTCAGGCTGGGAACCACTAACAGGTCAAGGTTGGCATAAAACGCCGACATTTGGGCTGGTGACATTGAGCCAAGGAACTGCCAATTACCGCTCGCTTCGAATTCTCTTAATTCCGGTTCCAGACGCTTGAAATATTGCTCTTCACCAATAATATTCTTGTAAGGACCAACAAACTGGACAAGAGCG
>CAYWVP010000082.1:0-7278 GCA_964461605.1 uncultured Anaerolinea sp. | reverse complement strand
ACATTAACGCAACCTGCCCGAACGCAGCGCTGGAGGCCATGGCTTGCGGATTGCCTGTGCTCACGTATGACACCGGGGCAATGGAGGAGCTGGTACCACAGGGTGCGGGGCGGGTGGTGGCGTACGGCGGAAACGTGTGGGAACTGGAGCAACCGGATGGTGCTGCGCTGGCGGATGGTGCGCGTGAGATCCTCGCCGCTCAGGCGGAATTCAGCCGGCAGGCACGCCAGCACGCGGTCGAGCATTTCAATATTCGTGAAGTTGCTGAAAAGTACCTGGAAATCTTGTTGGGTGAATAACCGGTAAACGGGCAGGTGTGGCTCCCGGGTTTCAGCCCCGGGTTTTTTTATTGTACCGGCGGATGTGGAGCAGTGTGCCAAGCAAAACGATCACCAGGATGCTCACCACAGCCAAAACCACGCCGTTGGTGAGTTTGTACTCGGAGGAAAGGATCGGAGGGGGTGGAGCAGTTATGGTTGTTCCCTCAATCACCGGAAGAGGGGTGGGTCTGAGCAGGGGATCGAAATCGCCTGGCGGTTTGGGGCCGGAGAGGATCATCGCCGCGGCCAGGACAACCAGCACGATCAACACGACCAGGATCCTGCCTGCGAGGCTGGAAGTGGTGATAGTGTGCCAGGTGTTTCTGATCCATTTTTTCATAAATTGTTATTATTCAGAAAGCGCTTTCAGTATCTTGTTGGATGACTCGATATAAGAGGTCTGTTTGCGGATCATCTCGATCGTTCCCTGCTGAAATAGTTGCCCGACCTCGTTGAATACATAGTTGAGGGGGAGTGAACGTGCGGATCTGCCAATCTCAAGTAGTATACCTGAAACCGCCGTGTTCTTCCACCCGAGTAAAACCTCCTCACTTACCGGCAGCAGACCGGCAGCTTCGGTCCAGCTGCTCTGGAAATCGGTATCCAGCAGGTGTTGAGCCAGCAATTGATAACGCGCAAGCTGCTCACTGGAGGTCTGCGGGAAGGCCAGCACCCATCCATCTGCCAGTGTAAAGGGCTGGTCATCCGGGGCGGGTAGGTTGGCAAGGGTGATGTTTTCGGGCAATTCAGCCAGGTATTGCGAAGTCCATACTACCGCGTATGTCGCGTTGGAATCCTTAAGGGCTGTCCAGGATTGGTCGAAGGTCGTGTAATCGATCAACCAGTAAGGGAAAGCATTCACATTGGCACCATCGGAAAGCAATCGCAGGCTTTCCTGCAGCGCATCTTCACGCAGGTTGATCACAGTCTCATCGGCACCAAAACTCCCGCCCAGGCTCATGTAGAGCAGCAGCGGCATGATGCCTTGGGGTTCGGCGGCGGGAAATGCCATCGCTTTTGCATCCGGCTGGATATACTCCTGCCACCTGGTGGGTGGGTAGGCAACCTGTACCGGTTTGTACGCCATACAGAGTGCATCTCCGGCGAACGGGAATGCGTAACGGGTACCCTTAACCAACGTCATTTCCTCAGCAAAGGGGAACAGATTGCCCGGATTCAACATGCCATCAATCTCATCAACAGGCATCAGTAATCCCTGGCGTGCGGCTTTCTCGAACTCCGACCGCGGGAGGATCAGCAGGCCGGGCAGCACGTCCGGCGCGGCGAGACTGGCGGTCGAGAGCGCATCGAGCATACCCCCGGGTCCGGCGGGTGCCTTGATCCTCACGTTGATTGTCATCTCTTCGTGGTCTGCAGCGAAGTCATCCAGCTGCTGTTTTAATAGGCTGGCAGCGGGTGACCCGTTCTCAGGGTCAAAATCCGGCGGCAACCACAATGTGATCTGGTTAAGTTGTTCAACTGGTGGTAACGAAGTGTTGCTTCCTTGCGGGGTGGGAGCGGGCGTGATCGTTGCTACGGGGACCAACTGGGTGGGGGCTGGTGTACGGGAAATAAACGGTATTTCAGCAAGCAGCTGCTCGCACCCTGCCAGGAAAATGACCGGGACCAGGGTGGTCAGAAAAAGCAACAGCCGCCTTGTACTTGTGTTCATGCTCAGCTCAATTTTACCGGATGCGACAGCAGATCGACCAGGAGCTTAACTGTATTTGCGTAGTCAGCCATATCGATCATTTCTGATGGAGAGTGAACGTAGCGGCATGGCAGAGAAAGTACCCCGGAGCGCATGCCGGATTTTGAGATTTGCATGACACGGGCGTCGGTGGAACCGATATCAAGAACCTCCAGCTGATAGGGCATTTTCAGCGCTTTCGCGCCGGCCACCATCCAGTTCACCACGGCACTGTCGGCAATGAAGCCGACATCGCGCACCTTGATGGCCGGGCCTTTGCCCAGGTTCACCTGTAACTTGACTCCGTTCAGGTTGCCCACTGGCGTTACATCCAGTGCTATGCCCATGTCCACGTCCAGGCTGAAAGCAGCTGTCATCGCGCCGCGCGATCCTACCTCCTCCTGGGTGCTGAAAACAAAGTACAACTCGTGCGGTGTATCCTTGAGCGCTTTAATCGTTTCGATCAGCGCTGCGCAACTGGACCGGTCATCGAGGGCTTTTGAGATGACACGCCCGCCGAGGTCCACAAATTCGCGGTCAAACACGGCCAGATCGCCGACTTTTACCGGGCAATCCTTGTCGCTGGTCGCTCCAACATCAATGAAGAACTGACTGATCGGTTGGTGGCGCGACAGGTCATCCGGTTTATCACTGTCGATCACGCCGCGTGTTCCATTCAGGAATCTGACACGGCTGCCCGGAAGATAGCGGGTAAAAATGAAGCCCATGTTGCTGAACCTGACCAGACCGTCTTTCTCAATGTGGCTGACGATCACGCCGATCTCATCCATGTGCGCACCAATCATGATGCTCATGCCCTGGGGGGTTTTTTTGCCGACACGGGCGATCAGGTTACCCATGGCATCAACCCGCATTTCCTTGACGAAGGGCTTGATCTCGGTGCGAATGGCTTCACGAACCGCTGATTCATATCCGGAAGGACCCGGGATTTGCGTGATCTTTTGCAGTAGTTCTTTCATGATGATCCTCTTCTCGTTAATGTTATCTGTCTACGGCCAGGATGGACCGGTCAGCGTGATCAAGAACCAGTCTCAACAGGTCAAGCGTATTTTGCCAGTCTTTTATCTTTGCATGCAGGATGGGCGTGTGAGCATAACGCCCGGGTATGGAAATGGACACACTGGGTACTCCCTCCCGGGTGATGTGGATGGCGCCGGCATCGGTGCCGCCGCCGCCGGGTTGACGGAATTGGCATGGGAGGGCATGCTCTTCCGCCAGACGCACTAAAAAGCGGATCAGGCGGGGATCGGAAATGGTGCCGGCATCGGCGAGATAGATCGCTGGACCAGCACCAAGACGGCAGTTGTATTGGGTATTTTCCGCTTCGTCATTTGGCAATGGCAGGTCAAAGGCGGGCGTGGAATCGATCACAAAAGCCATGTCCGGTTGAAAATCGTAGGCAGCAACACGCGCCCCGCGCAGTCCGATCTCCTCCTGGACGGTGAAAGCAAAAAGCACTTCCTGTTTGGCGGGGTTAAGCCTGGCCAGTTCAAGCAGTGTGGCCACGCCCATGCGGTCATCGATGGCTTTTCCAAAAAGGCTGTCGCCGCTCTGTTGGAAGCGGGTGGCGAAGGTGGCGAAATCACCCACCTTTACCTTACCGGCGTTGGCCGGGCTGACATCAATGCGCATACTGCCGCGGGGGATGGCTCTGCTGCGTTCTTCCGGCGTGGTGAGGTGGATCGGTTTGCTGCCGATCACCCCCGGCACGTGGTCTTTGCCAACCAGCACAGGCTTGGCTGCCAGCTGCCTTTCATCCATCCCGCCAACCGGCTGAAATATGAAGAGTCCTTCGCTATCCTCCTGGACCAGCATAAAGCCCACTTCATCCATGTGGGCGGCGAACATCACACGGGTCGCGTCAGGCCTTGCAGCGTGCTTTACAGCCAGTACATTGCCGAGCGGATCGACCTTGTATTCATCCACGTAAGGTTTCACCTGGTCAATAACAATCTGGCGGATCTCGTCTTCATTACCCGAAACGCCAATGGCATTGCTCAATTTTTCCAGTAATTTAACCGGTACTTTGCTCATGGAAGTATTCCTGTAAGAAGAGTAATTGATCTCATTTATCCTCTTCGGTGAAGAGGGAGGTGAGTGAATCAGCCTCAAGGCTGGCGACAAACCTGGCGAGCAAGCGACCCGCCCGGCGGATATCCGTCATCGTCGTCAACTCGTAAGGTGTGTGCATATAGCGGATGGGAATGCCGATGACCATCGTCGGTACGCCAGCGGCTGTGATCTGCATCGCCATGGCGTCGGTACCTGAACTGCTCGGCATCGTTTCAACGGAATAAGGCAGATCGATCTCACGGGCGAGCTGCGTGAATTTGCGGTGAAGGGCGGGGTGAACGTTGGCACCCAATCCGATGGTCGGACCTTTACCGAGCGGGAATGTCGCGTGATTCTTCAACCCCGGTTCTTCCGCGAATGTGACATCCAGCGCGACACCCAGCGCGGGTTGCAGGTGGAAAGTGGAGGTGACCGCTCCGAGGAGGTGCATTTCCTCCTGAACGGTGGCAACGCACCACAGATCCCACTGCAGCCGGTAATTTTTCAGTTCCTCCAGGCAGACGGTGAGGGCGGCAACGGATGCCCGGTTGTCTAGGCTGTGTCCGCTGATGTACCCATCAGAAAACTGGATGGGAGTGCTGGCGAAGGAAATGATGTCGCCAACGCGGATGTTACGCCGCAGCTCGGTCCCGCTCAGACCTGTATCAACAAACAACCGCGGGTAATCCGGGGGGCTGCCCGCTAAACTGCTTTTCAAGAAGCGATCCGGGATCATTTGCACAATACCGGGATAGTCGCGCACACCGTGAACGGTGACCGCCTGCCCGGGCAGCACGCGGGGATCAACTCCGCCGATCTGGGTGATCATCAGAAAGCCGTCTTTGATGTCCTTGACCATCAGTCCGATCGCATCCATGTGCGCGGCGAACATGATCGCCGGTCTTGGTTCCGTTGCTCCGGCTTTCCTCAGGGCGTGCAGGCTTCCCAGGGGGCTGGTGGTCATTTCATCCACCAGGGGGCGCCACTGGTCAGCAATGAGAGAACTCACCGGTTTCTCAAAACCGGATAAACCGGGTGCGGAAAGCAATGCTTTCAAGAAAGTTTCGATCTTATCCATAAGGCTCCAGTGTCAGGGTGTGCTGCTTACATCGGGTGCATCCGGATTGCCGGGTGTTGCCGTTTCCGCCGTTGGGGTTTCTGTGTCCGGCGGCAGCGGGGTTTCGGTATCCGTTGGTGTTGGCGTGATGCTGGGTGTGGAAGTGGGTATGACATAAGTACGCGTCAGCGTGAGCGTGAGTGTGATCGTGGGGGTGTTAGTGCTGGTTCGGGTGGGGAAGATCGCGGTCGGCTGCGGCAGGGTTGGGCTGGGGGTCACTGAAGCCGCCACCGGCGGAAGGGATGCCATCGCTGTGATCGTGGGGGTGGCGGTTACTCTTCCGCTTGCCCCCCGATCCACGAGTAAAACAATACCACCCAGCAGATAACAGGGGATGGTGGCAAGACTGATGATGAGCAGCGTTCGTTTAACGCGTGATCGTTTTATCGGATCCTGTATCATGAGGGCTTCTCAAACCTCATAATAACACGGGCACTTGCACAGGGCAAGCATCCAACGGGTGATAAATTTACCGGTTTTTCGGGTCCAGCGCGGTCTGGGAATTTACCTGGCGGATCTCCTGCTGCACAGTGAAGAACAGGCTTTCGGCTCGGAGGTCGGTGATGGTGTAACAGGGTGCCTTGAGATGGTCCGCGAGGGATTGGGCCAGTCCCTGGTCGAAAGCAGCGTGTTCCATGTTGATGACCACGCTGTGAATATTTTCACTCGCGATCAGATCGGCGATGTTGTAAGCTTCTTCCTGGGGAGAACTGAATCCGATGGAGACATTGCCGGCGCCGTCGGTGAGGACGATGAGCAACGGCATGACCTCAGGATGGAGGAGTTTCTCCTTGCGCAGGGTTTCATAGGACATCATCAGACCGGCACTCAAAGGAGTTTTGCCCCCGACCGGAATGTTCTCAAGGGCGGCTTCAGCCAGCATGACCGAACTGGTGGGGGGGAGTACAAGCGTGGCAAGGTTTTTCTGAAAAACGACCAATCCGACGCGGTCACGGCGCTGGTAGGCATCGGTCAGCAGGGAAAGGATGGCGCCTTTTGTGGCGGACATGCGTTCTGCCACCGCCATTGACCAGGAGGCATCCACGAGGAAAAGAATCAGGTTGGCGGCTTTGCGCACGCGCACCTTTTTCATGTAATCCCCTGGTCTCACGGCAAATGCCACGTGATTCCGGTTTTTTAGCTCTTCGCGCTCTTTCTGGAATGGTGCAGCAGCGCGCACCGTGGCATCAAATGCCAGGTCATCGACCCGACCATTTGAGGGGCGGGATTGAATGTAGCGTCCCCGTTTGCGTTCCGTGCGGGTGACCGAGCGCCGGCCAGCGTACGAGCGCATCATTTTATCCAGCGGGGTGTCCAGTTTGCGGGGATTAAATATTTCACCATCCGGTAGTTTTTTGCCGCCAGCCCACCAGAAAGCGTCGTTCTTATTAAAGGGATTTTGCAGAGAAGGTTCTGGTTGACCCTGTTGTGGGGTTGGTCCGCCGGTTTCTTCCGGCGTCAGGCTTTTTTTGAGCCGGACGGGTCCTCTTTTTCCCCTTCAGATTCGCTTAAGGAATCCTCCATCGCGCCTGAGGAGGATCCACCCTGGAGCTGCTCAATGCGTTCCTGCAGTTCTTCCATGCCCATTTCCTCGTGCTGGAAAGGTCCGCTCTTGAGGCGGTGCGGAAGGGCAAGTTCGGCAGCCAATGCAATATCACGATCACTGATCTTCCGGCGGCCTTCAAAAGCAGCCTGGGCGCGGGCGGTTTTCAGAATGACAAGGTCTGAGCGGTGACCATCAACATTTAAGGAAGCGGTCAGCGCAGCGATGGAGAGCAGGTTCTGGCGGGTATAGGTTACTTCATCCACCAATCGGCGGCCATTTTCGATCTGCTGGGAAAGATCGGTTTCCTTTTCCTTCCATTCCTCAAAGAAGCGGCTGGCGTCTTCTTCAAAGGCGATGTTACGTTCCATGATCTGCACACGTTCCCGCGCGTCGCGAATGCCGCGGATCTCAACAGAAAGGGCGAACCTGTCGAGGAGCTGCGGGCGCAGGTCGCCTTCTTCAGGGTTCATCGTTCCAACCAGGATAAAGCGGGCTGGATGCGTGAAGGAAATCCCCTCGCGTTCCACGATGT
>CAYWVP010000081.1:0-7410 GCA_964461605.1 uncultured Anaerolinea sp. | reverse complement strand
GCGATCGGCAGGCTGATCACCAGCGCCACCAGCGTACCGCCGCCCGCCAGGAACAGAGAACCCACGATGGCATTGAGGATGCCGCCCTCCTTGCCCAGGTAGTATCCGCCTTTGGGCGTCTGGCTGATCATTTCCCAGCTGAGCGCCGGCAAGCCCCTGGAAAGGACTGTCCACAGGATCGATAACAGGCTGGCTGCTACGATCAAGAAGGACAACAGCATGAAAAACTTCGCCACTGTCTCAGCAATGTGACGGGGTTTAAAACGCCATGATCTCACCATGCCCTCCTTACCCTGCCCATTAACCGGCGCAAAATGAGTGTTGAGGCGATATTCAGGATCAACACCATTGTCAGCAGGAGCAGGGCAGCGCCCATCAGGGCGGAGTCGTACTGGGGAATCGACATCATCTCACCATAATTGTTGGCGATCAGCGCCGGCAGCGGATAAGCAGCGTCCAGGATCGAGCGGGGCATTTGAACCACATTGCCCACCACCATCAAAACAGCCATTGTTTCGCCGAGAGCCCGCGAGAACCCCAGCACCACGCTGGCAAAAATACCCGGCAGCGTTGAAGGTACCAGCACCCGGTAAATGGTCTGGAAGCGGGTGGCGCCAACCGCCAGAGATGCCTGGCGGATGCCCTGCGGTACAGCGGTGAGCACTTCGTTGGTTACGGCGATGATGAATGGTGCCACCATCACAGCCAGCACGATTGATCCGGAAAGAATACCAAAACCGGTGGGATTGCTGGTTTTCAGCAGCCCAAATCCGTCCGGTAATCGGTTTACAAACGGCAGCACCCTGTTCTGAACCCATGGCACGATCACCACCATCCCCCACACCCCGTAAATAACGGATGGGATGGCTGCCAACATGTCAAGGATCGGCTTCATTACCGAGCGCAGGGTCTTCCCGGCGTATTCCGCCAGGTAGATGGCAGTCAAAATTGAAGGTGGTACAGCAATGACCAGGGCGAGCAGCGTGACCCATATGGTAGAAGTGATGAAGGGCAGGAAACCGAATAATCCTTTCATCGGTTTCCATTCCGTCCCTGAAAGCAGACTGACCAGGGAATGATCCTTCAACAAGGGCAGCGCTTTGATCACCAACGCCAGCGTGATCGCCAGCAGCAGTATGACGGGGATAACAGTCAATACCAACAGCACTTTTGAACCGGTGCTGTCATGCTTACGGCGGGGGAAAAGACGCTGGCTCAGTGGAAGGAAGCGCGGTCCGGCTGTCATTGTACTTTTTGCAGGGCTTCAGCCAGCTTTTCCGGCGTAAGCGCGATGTAACCGCTTTCAGTGACATATTGCTGCCCATCGGTCAGGATCCAGGTGATGAAGTCACGGACGATGCCGGAAGGCCCACCGTGCGTCACCAGGTTCAACTCGCGGGCGGGAGGAGATGGATACTTGCCATCAGCCACTGCGCCGACCGCTTCAGCAGTGGAAGTGAGCAGTTCCTCGGCATCTGTCACGCCGTTCTCATTTACATCGATGGGCACCACCAATGAACCGGTCACATTCGCGCCGGTGGTGATATCGAAGGCGTAGTTCAGGTTGTTGTACCCGATGGCGAGAGGGTCCTTGATCACGGCATCGAGCAGCGCCGGGTCAGACCCCACGCCGATCCCCAGCAGGTCCTCCTGCGCGCCGCCCAGGTATTTTGCCCAGGTGTCCGCGGCGCCGCAGGCATCGGAGCGCGTATAAACGTGCACCTCGTCCGTGACCGCCGGATCACCGATCACCTCTCCCCATGTTTTATATTCACCTGTGATGAACAATTTGGTGAACACCTCCTGTGTGATCCCCTTCGCCAACAACTGCTCTTTGACCGGATTCTGGTCGCTGATGGTAGGAAAGACCGCGTCGATGACCACTGGAACCCAGTAAGCACCCTTGGCTTCTTCTTCAGCGCTGATGGCGCGCGAAACCATGCCGATCTCCACCGCGTCAGAGAGTGCGTCGGTCATGCCCTTGCCAGCCCCGCCTGCCGACACATCGAAGAGCACCTCAGGATGCAGGGTTGTGTACTCCTCCGCCCAGCGGGTCATCATCGGATAGAGCGCGAACGCACCTGAGATCGCGATCGTCCCGCTGTTTTCAGTGTTGGATTTCGGGGCGCAAGCACTTAACGCGACTCCAAGAACCATTAAAAGTGACAGGATTCGAATAATCTTCTTTTTCATTGTTATCTCCGTTTTATACACTACTTAGTCTATAATATCAGTAGACTTTATGCCAAAATAAAAAACGCTTATTAACGGACTGCCCTTGCACGCGCTGACACATCCGCCAGGGATGTATTATCCAGGATGTCCGCAATGGCGTTGCGTACATCGCCCATCACCATACGCAGCCCGCAGGAAGCCTCATCCGGGCAACCGCAGGGTTCGTAGGCCATCTGGCTGACGCAGCGGATGGGTGCCAGGGGGCCATCCAGAATGCGCACGATCTGCCCCAGCATGATCTCATCTGCCGCTTTCGCCAGGTAATAACCACCGGTCACCCCGCGCTTGCTTTGCAGCAGGCCGGCGTTTTTCAGCGTGAGCAGGATCTGTTCCAGGAACTTGACCGGTATCTTTTCCAACTCAGAGATCTGGGCGATCTGCAGAACAGCCAGCCCGCCCTCCTGAGAGGGATGAGCCAGCTGGATCATGGCGCGTAACCCGTATTCACCACGTTTGGAAAGTCTCATTATCTCGGTTTTCTTTCAATATACACGATATATTCTATAGACATTATAGATATAGTATATTCAACAGATAGAATTTGTCAAGGATTTAATACCTTCAGTCTCGCGGAACCATGACCCACGTTTCGACGTCAATGGTATAAATAACCAATCGTGCATTTCCGGAGGGATCCCAAGTGCGACATACCCCAGTCATTCTCACCAGCTTAATCCTGCTTGCCCTGGTCAGCGGGTGTGCGGGTACGATGGAACCCGCCTTCCCCACCAGTACCTACCCTCCGCCCATCACCACTGAACCCTCCCCACCCACCGAAACCCCGCTGCCCACCGTCACGAAAACCCCCGCGCCTTCGCCCACCCCCACCCCGTACCAGTCCTTTGAAGCTGTTGTCACCATCGATGATCTGTTCCTGCGCAGCGGACCGGGATTCCTCCACGAAGCCTACTGGACTTACCCTGAGGGAGAAACTGTGGAAGTGCTCGGCCGCGCTCCCGGTTGGAGCTGGGTATACGTTCACACTTCAAACAATCTGCTTGGCTGGATGAAACTTGAATTGCTCGACCTTAAGGGTAATTACTACGAAGCCCCGGAGGTGATCCCGGATGGATTCGTGATCGTGAAAGGGCATTTGTACACTCCCAACGGAAACCCGGCATCGCATATCACCTTATCACTCACGCCTTCGGGTGGTGATCCTGGTGATGAGGATGCCGCCACGACTGACATACTCGGTCAGTTCTACTTCTTCCTGCCGAAGGACAGCCGCGGTGTGTGGACCCTTGAGGCCAGTGCCTACGGGTGCGACAGTAACGCAGTGAACGCGGTTTGCGATATGATCGGAGTGTTCCCGCCAGCGCGCGAAATTGATGTAAAGGAAAGCACCGATATCTGGATCAATCTGCAAATGACCAGTGATTGAACATTCCGCACTGCTTTGATCGAAAACAAGCCATCTCTACTCAAAAAAAGATCGGGGCACGAAATTCGTGCCCCGATTGTTGTTATCCCGTTTTCGCCGGTTTATTCCGGTGAAGAATTCGGGTCAGACCACTCGACAGGTTCACCAACCACCGAGGTTACCGCCATCCCATCGTATGTTGCCGGGGCGGCGATATTGCTGACTGTTACCCAATCCACCATGAAGGGTGCTTTCACATTTGCCTTCCACATGCTGAGAGCAACCCGGCCAATGCTGTGGGCGCTGTCGCTACCTGCAGCATGCAGCACACCGTTGATGAAGAACTCCATGTTCTCACCATTGGCGACCACTTTCAGTGTATTCCAACCGAATGGCACAATTGACGGTGAATACGTCCAGCCAACGACCGGTGATAGTACACCATCCACGGTCTTCCAGACGCTGAAGTATCCGGCGTTGGTGTACTGGAACAAATAACCGTTCAACCATTCACCGGAGCCATCCAGCGGAGCTGCTGTGCGGAAGTGCAGCCGGTTGGGCAGCGAAGCCTCTCCATATTTTCTGCGCATCCTGGCCTCAAGTGTCAGCATGCCAAAGTCGGTCTTGTGGATCGTGCTGGCGGTCTCATTTACGACACCATTGGTTTTGTAGTAACCCTTGGTATTGATAAACCAGGTGCCTTTCACCGGGGTCCAGCCCTTGGCATTCTTGGTGAACATGGACTTGAAGCTGGTGGTGAATACGGTGAAGGTGACCGATTTGCTGCTCGCGTTGCCCCATTGGTCGATGGCATTAACAATCAGTGTGTGTTCGCCAGCGGGTAGAGTCAACACATCGATCTGTTGCCCATCCACAACCTCCACTCCATCCAATTCAGCAACTATTGAAATGGATCCTGAGGTACTCATATCCGCAACGCTGAAGTCAATGACCAGGGGTTCCAGATTCAGGTATTCCATCGCAACCGGTGAGTGGATAGTGATCACAGGGGCTTCCATATCGAAAGCCAGCCTTCCTTCAATCGCCGGTGATACAGATCCCATGTCAGTGATGTAGTCGATAACCGCATCGCGGACATAGTACTGGGTATCCGCCACGATCTGATCCAGAGGCCACAGGGACACCCCGGCGTTGTTGAAGTTGCATGAACCCGCCGCCAGGTAGTTCACCGTGGAGACATTGTAGTAGGTGTCCGCGTCAGTGAAGTCCACCTCGTGGTCACCAATCCTCAGTGATCCGACATGATTCTTGGTTGAATCGTATGCCGCATCGACGTCCCCGGTATAGGTGATCACGTTACCGAAGTTGGTGTCGATCATACAGGTTGTGTAGTAGGAGTAACCACCGTAACCCGGTACATACTTGTAGTAGTAGTAATTACGGTAAGCGCGCTCCAGTACCGCCTTCAGTTGCGGACCATTCATACTGATGACTACCAGCGAGTTCTCATAGGGCATCAACGAGAACATATCACTGATCTTTAGCGTTGCCGGAGAGCCCGGAGTCGCGCCGTCTGCCACCTTCTTATTGGTCATTGCACCAGATAGATGGAAGTCCACCTCAACACCAGCATCACGCAGAACGTACACCGAGGCGTCCGCCTGCAGGTTGGCACCATTGGTTTCCGTAGTAAATGCCTGCAACGCATCGATGGGCGCGGTTGTCTGGCCGATTACGGTATTGTTGTAGGCGTTCTGCAGCGTTACATATGGAGCCATGGCAGCCTGTACCTCGGCATCCTCGGGATCGGCCAAGGCGATTGAGATATAACGCCCGGTCTCACTGACCACCTCATAGTCACCGCCACCCAGGTCACGTAAACCAAGCACTACCTCGCCCAGGGTGTTATTGTAGCGATAGGCGTGGTTGATGATCACCGGCTCGCCATCCGCGTTTTCAAGGATGGCAGGAAGGTATTTGTAACTACCTGAGTAAGCAGTCTGCTTCGAAGGGTCGGTGTGGCTGTGACCGCCGATGATGGCGTCCACACCACTTGTGACCATCGCCAGGTTGGTATCCACATTGGCGTCCACTTCAACGCTGGACGCGTTCTCTGTGAAACCGATATGGGTCAGCGCGATGACCACATCATTCGTGGGATCGAGCAGGTCAGCCAGCTCCTGTGTCTTGGTGATCGGATTGGTAAAGGTGAGCCCGGGGATATTGCTGGGCAGTTCATAGTTGGGGATGCGGTGGTTGCCAATGCCGAGAATGGCGACATCGATATCACCGAGATCCTTTTCCACGTAACCCTTTACTGGAACGGATGCCAATCCGTATTCGCCGGTATCCTCCAGGTTCGCCTGTAACATAGGGAAGTTCGCCGCGGAGAGAGCGCTGGTGAACACATCCTTGCCAAAGTTGAATTCATGGTTCCCCAGCGTCATCGCATCGTAACCCAGCAGGTTGAACGCTTTGATGAACGGTACTTCCTGCAGTTCAGGTGCCAGGGGTGTGCCGTCAGAGGCGTAACCAAGCCCTGCGGTGCGGAAATAGTAGCTCATCGCGTCGCCCTGCATATTGTCGCCGCTGCTGAGCAGCAAGGTTCGGGTGGGGTTGTGCGCCCTTTCCTGCTTGATCTTGGCTGCCAGCTGGGTGTATCCCACATAGGTCCCCTTCACCAGGTTGCCATGTGAGTCATTGTGATGCAGGATGGTGACAGGAACGATTGAGCCTGTGGCATCTGTTCCATCACGTGTGATGCGTCCATCCAGCGTGCCATCCCCGTTGGGGCCTTTATAAGCATTAGCAGGCGTTCCGTGATTGGCTGCCACATAGGCATTCACGGCATTGAGCATATCTCCCCAGTAGGAAACGTTGGTCATGTACTTGAAGGGAGTGTAGCCATCCTGCCCGGCCGGGGCGAGGAACTCGTTGGTGCCCACGCGGTACGTCTTGTTCAGGTCGAACGGTTCGCAAACACCGCTGGTTTTGTTGATCACACAGTAATCATAGGCTCCCCAGGCATAAGGCTGAGGGCCGGGCAGCGCGTCGGAGTAGCGGTAGAAGCTGAAGCGCATACCGGCTGGTTGGATCGATCCTTTGAACAGGGTGGCGCTCTGGTTCAGCAGTTCCACGATCTGCGCGCCGGTCATGTCACCCACGATGGTGGCGTTGCCGAAGGGCAGGATCTGGAACATCTGCCCATAATTGAGCAGCATCGGATCATGCGTCCATATGCCACTTGTCTGGCAGTCCGCCGCGGCGCTGGTCCATTCCCAAACACCAGGGGTGGCGGTTTCCTTATCGCACCAGTCGATGCGGATTCCTCCACCGTTGTTGAAGAACATATCCACGTCATTGGTGGGGTCGGTATCGGTGTTTAGAAAACCGTAGATGGCGTCATCAATAAAAGCGCCCATCATACTGTCCCCGTTGTAATTGCGCAGCAGGTCAGTTTGTGCATAACCGACCGGCTCGTTGATCGTAGAAGTGTATTCCGGGTCACTGGCGTATCCCGTGATGAGTGCTTTGACAGCCGCATCTTCGGGGCCAGTGGTGGAGATGGTGATCCTTGACCAGACTACTTGAACGGTGCCATCTGTCTTCACGGTGATGTCGGCGCGGCCTAACTTACGGCCGTTGTAGTGCGCCTGGGCAACGGTTGTACCCCCTATCACTGAGGCGGTGGAAATGTCAGTATGGCTGTGGCCGCCCATGATCAGGTCAACATGTTTTCCGGCGGTGTTCAGTTTTGTCGCCAGTGTCTTATCACCATAGGTCGGGATACCATAACCATAACCCCCGTCTTCAAAGCCCAGGTGGCTGAGTACGACGATCACATCCGCGCC
>CAYWVP010000080.1:6206-7483 GCA_964461605.1 uncultured Anaerolinea sp. | reverse complement strand
GTAGATGTCTGAGGTCTAATCGTTCGGACGCGGGTTCGATTCCCGCCATCTCCACTTCACTGGACACTCCTCGATGTTATTAGATCGAGGAGTTGTTCTTCCCCGATAATCGTGACACCTAACGCCCTGGCTTTATCAAATTTTGAACCGGGGTTCTCTCCTAAAAGCAGGTAACTGGTTTTTTTGCTCACACTATCCGTCGTTTTCCCGCCGTTCTTTTCAATCAATTCCTTTGCCTCATCACGTGACAGCGACGCCAGTGTGCCAGTGATCACAAATGTTAATCCGGATAACGCATCGGTTGATTGAACGCTTTTCTCCATCGCCGGCCAAATTCCAAGGTTCTTGAACTTGGTCAACAACTCCAGGTTGGCTGGACGATCCAACCAATCCCTGATCGATATGGCAATGTTTGGACCTATCCCGCTGATTTTTTGCAGTTCATCAGGCTGAGCAAGCAGCAGGTTATCCATGCTGCCAAAATAATTGGCCAGGTCAATGGCAGCTACTTCACCTACACCGTGAATGCCTAGCGATGTAACGAACCGATCCAGTGATTGCGAGCGTGAGCGATCGATCGCTTCAATCAGGTTATCAGCCTTTTTATCTCCAAATCCTTCCAATTCCAGCAGCTCTTTCTTGGTTAGCAGGTAGAGATCTGCCACATCCTTGATCAACCCCTGATCGATCAACAATTCTACGATCCTGATCCCCAATCCATCTATATCCATCGCCCCGCGGGAAACAAAATGCTCAAGGTTGCGCACCAACTGTGCAGGGCATGAGGTGTTTACACAGTAAAAAGCCACTTCTCCCGGAAGGTTTTCTACCGGCTGACCACAGGATGGACAGTTCGTTGGTATTGAAAATACTCGCTCATCCCCTTTCCTCGCGGAAATAATGGGTCCGATCACGTAAGGAATCACGTCTCCAGCGCGCTTGATCAGTACCCTATCCTTGATCCTGATATCTTTTTCAGCAATGAAATTAAAATTGTGCAGAGTTGCCTGTCGTACGATCACACCACCCAATTCGACCGGTTCGAGGATCGCGTAAGGGGTAATCACGCCGGTGCGCCCTACATTGACACCGATATCATTCAAAACTGTCGCCACCTCTCGCGCCGGGTATTTCAAGGCGATCGCGCCCCGTGGATCCTTTCCGGCAATTCCGAGTGAATTTGCGGTTCCCAGGTCATCCAGCTTGATTACTACGCCATCCACTTCAAAAGGTATTGAATCCCTGATCTCCATCCATTTTGGGATCTCAGCGATAAC
>CAYWVP010000080.1:0-6106 GCA_964461605.1 uncultured Anaerolinea sp. | reverse complement strand
ATGATCGGATCATCCAGAACATGGTAACGATAATTGTGCAGACTGATCTCTTTTTGCAGCCTGCTGATCTCTAACCGTTCAGGATTATTTTCCATTTTTTATCCTTCGCTGTTCGTATTTTAAAATTCTAATATAAAATATAAATGCGGATAGGGTTTACAATACAAGATAATGAACCTTTATTGACTAAAAATTGGAGGAAAGATGAAGATCGTAGCATATATTGGCGCGGGTTTATTAATCCTATTTGGAGCATTGATGGTGATTGGCGCCACAGATCCCTCTACTACTAATTCAGGAACCTGGCTCTTCAT
The DNA here is from genome assembly GCA_964461605.1 of uncultured Anaerolinea sp. Taxonomy (GTDB): domain Bacteria; phylum Chloroflexota; class Anaerolineae; order Anaerolineales; family Anaerolineaceae; genus UBA6107. Next base: position 5,792 of record CAYWVP010000080.1, on the reverse strand, counting down.
TGGCCTGATCCTAATCGGTGTTGGACTGGCAATTATATTCATTGCTGCACGCCGTAAACCGGTCGCCCCGACCACGAATGTAACCTTGAATGTGGACCTTCCCGGTGATGTCAACCTGGATTCTCTCAAGTGCAAATCCTGTGGTGGCACACTCACTGCAGATAATATCACCATGGTGGCCGGCGCGCCTATGGTTACCTGCCCTTTTTGTCACACAGCCTATCAATTAACAGAAGAACCCAAGTGGTAATTACACTGGCTTGTACGTAAGCAACCGGAGGAATCCAATGAAGTTCTTGAAATATCTTAGCCTTTTCCTTGTCATCATTATGCTTGCCGGCAGTGCAACCCCTGTCTTTGCTCAGGATTACGTGTTCCAGGTTCCTGAAATGGCAGTGGTTGTGTCTGTAAACCAGGATGGATCAATCAATATCGACTATACGATGACGTTCAAGAATGACGGAAATGCTCACGAGATCGATATCGTGGACATCGGCTTACCCAATTACAACTACAATCTGAAATCCATCAGTGCTGAAGTGGACGGTAATCCGATCAAAAAGATTACAGCGTCAGACATCGTCTCCCCCGGAATTTCTGTATATTTGCAGGATTACACGATCCCGCCCGGTGGTACGGGAACAGTTCGGGTTTACATCCAGAATGTGAAAGAAGTCATTTATCCCGCAACCCAGCAGGAAAGCGAAGAATACGCTTCTTTACTTTTTTCTCCGCATTGGTATTTTCCACAGAATGCCTATGGCAATACCAACTACCAGATGACTTTGCTCCTGCCAACCGGTGTTGGTGAATCAGAAGGCAGGTACTATATTCCTGAAAATTGGCCTGGTGCGCAGGAACCGGAATCAATGATCATGGAAGATGGTCGCATTTTCTACACCTGGGTTTCAGACCAGGCGAACCTGTACACACAGTACTATTTTGGCGCCAGTTTTCCAAGCAGATTTCTAACCGCCGGTGCAATCGTAACAGAGCCCTATGTCCCACCATCTGAGCAGCAGCCCACTGGCGGTACGATCAATCTTGAAAATATTTGCCCGATCATCTTTTGCCTCGGATTTGTGCTCTTCTTTGGTTTGACTATCTATTCAGCAGTGGTTGGTGCAAAAAAGCGCAAGTTGAAATACCTGCCGCCAAAAATCATGATCGAGGGCAACGGCGTGAAGAGAGGGTTGACCGCGGTAGAAGCTGCAGTTCTCATGGAACAACCAATGGACAAGGTGTTTACAATGATCCTCTTCTCTTCGCTCAAAAAAAGCGCTGCAGAGGTAATTACGAAGGATCCATTGGAGATTAAGCCCGCTGATCCCTTGCCGGCAGATCTTTATGCCTATGAAACTGATTTTGTAAAATCTTTCAATCTTAAAGGCAATGACCGTAAGAAGGCATTGCAGATCACGATGGTGAACCTGATCAAAGCCGTGACTGAAAAAATGAAAGGCTTTAGCCGGAAAGAATCCATTGAGTATTATCAGGAGATCATGAAGCGTGCCTGGTCTCAAGTTGAGCAGGCAGCAACACCTGAAGTAAAAGCACAGGTGTACGAGGAAGTGATGGATTGGACGATGCTGGACAAACAATATGAAAACAAGACCCAAGAAACTTTCAGTGGTCCGGTCCTGATCCCGACGCCCTCCTGGTGGTGGCGTTATGAACCATCCATCCCCCGCCCGGTATCCTCCACGATCAAGCCTACAGCGGCCCCGACTTCCTCTACCTTTTCAGGCTCAGGTCCTGGCATCCCATCCACAGTTTCCTTACCCACCATGCCTGGTTCAGCTTTTGCTGCATCGGTTGTAAACAGCGTCTCCTCCTTCTCATCGAATGTTTTGGGTGGATTGACCGGCTTTTCTGGTGGAGTGACCAATGTAACCAATCCCCCGCCACCACCTTCAACTTACCGTAGCGGCTCATCAGGTCGTGGCGGTAGCAGTGGCGGTCACTCTTGCGCATGTGCCTGCGCTTGTGCGGGTTGTGCTTGTGCCTGTGCAGGTGGCGGCCGTTAGCTGCCCGAGTTATTTCGCATGAGTCTTTTTGATAGGTTCCATTCAAGGCAGGCTTCTCCCACGATCAAGCCTCCGGATCAGGGTCTCTATCATTTCCTATGGGATCACGGAGAGCAAAAATCACGCCTGCACTTGCGCATCGATGCGGATGATTCTGGTTTGCTCATCGTAAACGCGAACCGGGTATTTCATCTAAACCCGAGCGCCACGCAAATGGCCTACTACACGCTGAATAAAGTGCCTCCCGACCAGGCCGTAAGACAATTATCCAGACGGTTCAACGTTCCTGTGCAAACACTGCAGGAAGATTATCGCTCTTATAGCGAATCATTGAACGACCTGCTCGATGATCGTGTCTGTCCGATCTGCGATCTTGAATTGGAAACCTCGATTCCGTTTACTTCAAAGCCCACTGCACCTTACCGGATGGACCTGGCACTTACCTATCGGTGCAATAATGCCTGCGCACATTGTTACAACGCCCGGGCGCGCAGCTATCCTGAACTTAAGACAGAAGACTGGATTGAGATCATCGACAAATTATGGGAGATCAAAATCCCGCACATCGTGTTCACTGGCGGAGAGCCTACGCTGCGCGAAGATCTCCCTGAGCTTATCCGCCACGCCGAAAATAACGGTCAGATCACGGGGCTCAACACAAATGGCCGGAAGCTGGCAGATCAAGCCTTTGTGCAACAACTTCTGGATTCGGGACTGGACCACGTACAGATCACGCTGGAATCACATCTGCCTGAGATACACGATCAAATGGTGTGCCACAAAGGAGCCTGGCAGGAAACCATTGCCGGGATTCGGAATGTACTGGATACCCGCCTTTATGTGATGACCAATACAACCATGCTGACCCACAACAGGTCCAGTATTCCTGAAACTTTACAATTTTTAGCAGATTTGGGTGTACCCACCGTTGGTCTCAATGCGCTCATCTATAGTGGCAGGGGCAAATCTGTGGGTACGGGGCTGAGTGAGGAAGAGTTACAGCCCCTGCTTGCCAGTGCACAGACTCTCACATCAAGAAATGGTCAACGCTTGATCTGGTATACACCCACCCAGTACTGCAACTTTGACCCTGTCCAGTTTGGACTCGGTGTAAAAGGATGTACAGCGGCTTTGTACAACATGTGCCTCGAACCAGATGGTGCCGTATTACCGTGCCAATCCTATTATCATCCGGTAGGAAATATCAGGACGAATACCTGGGAAGAGATATGGAATCACGATCTCTGCCTTGAGTTACGGGAGCGGAAAAACCTTCCATCCAAATGCTCTGATTGTTTAATACAAACCGAGTGCGGCGGTGGTTGTCCATTAAGATTTGATGATTACGCAGAAGATGATTCCTGGAGGTCATGATGAAGAACAAATTGAATCAGTTTTTTGAGCGCATTTTTTATACACCCAAAGCGTTAACTCCCGGTTTGTACAGCTCAATGATTGACATCGATGAAAAACCGCATCGCCTTCACTTGCGCATCGAACACGATGGCGATGGAATTCTCGTCCTGGATGCATCAACTGTTTTGCACCTCAACCAAACCGCGACGGAGATCGCATATTACCTGGTGAGCGATCTCGAGACAGAAGAAATCATGACCCAATTGGTGAAAAGATACCAGGTTAGCAAAGAAGTCGCCGGACAGGATATTGCTGATTTCCAGGAACGCATAGAAACCTTAATCCGCACACCCGACCTTGACCCGGAAACGTTCCTGGATATGGATCGAGCCGTCCGCCATTCTTCAGAAACCAGCACACCATTCCGCCTGGACTGTGCCTTAACCTACCAGATTCCATCAGGTGGATCAGATGAGTACACTCCGGCAAAAAGAGTCGACCGTTTATTGAGCACTGAGGAATGGAAGGAAATAATTCAAAAAGCATGGGAATGGGGGATTCCTCACCTGGTCTTTACCGGTGGCGAACCGAGTCTGCGTCCGGATCTTTGCGAATTGGTTCAATACGCTGAAGAACTCGGACAAGTTACCGGTTTGATCACCAATGGTTTCCGTCTTACCGAGAAGGAGTACCTGGGGCAATTATTGCAATCCGGATTGGATCATCTGATGCTCATTTTCCAGGACAATGAGGAACTAACCTGGGAAGCCATCAGGGATGTGGTCAATGAGGATATCCATTTATCAGTTCACCTCACCTTAAGTAGATCCATATCAACTAATCTTGAAAAAATTCTGGACAAGCTCGTTGTGATTGGCGTACAAAATGTTTCCCTTAGCGCGCCTTCGCCAGTGAATGAATCCACCCTTGCGTCAGCCAGCCGGCTTGTTGCTGATAAGGGTTTACACCTTATCTATGACCTTCCCGTGCCTTACTCAGAATTGAATCCAGTCAATTTTGAAGTGGAGGAAGATCAAACGACCATTAAAGGTTCGGCACGTTCGTGGTTATATGTCGAACCCGATGGCGACGTTCTACCCGGACAGGGCTACCTGGTCAAATTAGGCAACTTTTTAAGTGACTCGTGGATGACAATTTCTGCCAATCGTAAAGATTATCTATCAAGATAAATGGAATTTGATTGGCACGCCCGCTTTACTGAACAAGCCCGCTGGACAAAACAGCTGCGCGATTACCTGCTGAAGGATTATCTTATATCCCCTGATGCTTACTGCCTTGAAGTCGGCTCTGGTACCGGTGTGATATCAGCTGACTTTGTTGCTACACATCCATGCAAAATGGTGGGTGTCGATCTTGATTTTTCTCGATGTGAATCATCTACGCGCAATTACAGGAATATTTCCGTGCTCAATGGAGACGCTTACCGCTTGCCTTTTCCAAATAATACTTTTGATTGTGTCTTCTGCCATTATTTCCTGCTGTGGATTAGAACAGCCAGTAATGTAGTAGATGAGGTATTCAGGGTTCTAAAACCCGGCGGTCAATTTTTCGCGTTCGCTGAACCGGATTACAACGCCAGAATTGACCACCCGGTTTCACTTCAGCCACTAGGGACACTACAAACCAAATCCCTGGTTGAGCTAGGAGTCAATCCTGCCGCCGGTCGTGAACTCCCCTCCCTTACTGTAACATCCGGTTTTACAAACTGCAAGTTTGGTATTTCTGGTTATGAACAATCAACCGGGGTTCTTCCGGATTGGTGGTCATCAGAATGGGATGTGATCAAAAATGATCTTGAACCACACCTGGATAGACAATCTCTATCGGATTGGCAGCAGTTGGATCGGAATTGCTGGATGAATGGCACAAGGATTTTGTGGGTACCTACATTCTATTTGTCATGTAAAAAACCGCCCGATTGATTACAAAATTAAGCGGATGGTCACTACTTTTTGACTGACAAAACCCGTAAAATGATCAGGAAAAGCCGAAATAACATTGTCGCCCACTTTGCGCATTTTCGGCTTTTTCATTTTAATTTCATCAGTTAGTTCATTGCAAAAAATGGGCAATGGCGATATAATCTTCCTCTGTTCGGGGCGTGGCGCAGCCCGGCTAGCGCGCTTGCATGGGGTGCAAGAGGTCGAAGGTTCAAATCCTTTCGCCCCGACCAAATAACCGCAGATCCTAAAAGGTCTGCGGTTTATAATTAGAGCAAGTAATGCTCTTATTCACAGTACTTCGCTGCGTACGCAATCGATTCACCCCAACTAGATTGCCGAAATTCATTAGAGGTCTGCGGTTTGCTGTTGCACAGTACTTCGCTGCGCTCGCAAATCCTTTCGCCCCGACCAAATAACCGCAGATCCTAAAAGGTCTGCGGTTTAT
>CAYWVP010000079.1:0-7508 GCA_964461605.1 uncultured Anaerolinea sp. | reverse complement strand
GCTTTTCCTGAAATTCACATCACTGCTGATACCACCTTCCAGCCAGCAATCCGCTCATGGGAAATCTTTTTACGCGATCAGGGTCGTTCGCAGTTTACGATCAAAGCATTTCTCGGCGACATGAATCTCTTTGCCGGCTATTTTTCACCCGACACAACCATCGGAAGCATCACCACCAATGACATCAACCGATTCCTGGATTGGTTGCTGCACGAACGTAATGTGCCCTGCAGCCCTAAGAGTCTATCGCGGCGCATCACCTCCATCAAATCTTTCTATCGCTGGCTGACTCAATCCGGCCGAATCCCGACCGACCCGTCTGAAAAAGTAGTACAAAAATCGGTCATTAGTCCCCTACCACTGGTCTTAACACCTGAGGAGGAACAGCGGGTTTTGGAGGCGGCGCGAAAGCTGCGCAGCGGTGCCAAGCCGGATGCGCGACCTTACACTTTACTCAACCTGCTCCTGCTTACGGGAATCAAAAAAGGCGAATGCCTCGCGTTGAACCTGAATCATATCGATCTGGATAGCCCGAAAAGCCCGCGCCTCTTCGTACGCTACTCCGCCAGCGGTAGCCGGTACAAGGAACGTAATATTTCGCTGGATACGGATTGGGTGGAAACCTACAAGGAATATCTCTCACAATACAAACCTGTCGACCAGGTCTTTCCCTGGTCACCACGCAGGCTCGAGTATATTCTTGAAGACATCAGCAGCGCCGCCGGAATCAACAAGCATCTCTCCTTTGATATGTGCCGCTGGACAAGTGCGTTGAATGACTGGCGTTCCGGAATGGATAAAGACGCGCTGCGTCAAAAAATGGGCGTTTCAAAGATCCAATGGCGCGAAGTGAGCATGAAATTGCGCCAACTGGCTGGTGAATAAACGCAACGAACTTCTTCGATAACCGGCAGCGAACATCTGCCGGTTATCGTTTTTTTAACTCAAGACGAACAAACTCGGTGGTGGAATTATCCACCTGCACGGAATCCGCAATGCGGAAACCCGGTATCCAGATGATCTCACCGCCAGCTCTCACCAAAGGCCAGTTTTTCCTGGCACGGACGGGCAACCCCTCACTGGTCCAGAAATCACCCACCTTCTTAATTTTTCCGGCATACCCGTAAGGTGCAAAGCGGTCACCCGGCTTTACCCTGCTTAGTACCGGTGAACCTATTAATTTTTGTTTATCCACCTGGGCGATCATGCGGTCAGGTGTTGGCTGATAGTCCGTTTGTATCGATGTGGAGATCTTCCAGTGGTCACTGATCGACAGCTCTCCCGGGACAGGAATCTCTGAATTGTCAACTCCTGTCAGTTGTGGCCAGATCTGATGGATCGGATCGCTCAGATGTGCCATCACCAGGCGATCTTTTGTGTACGTGAATAACTCGATGCCTGCCAGCAGGTCTATCCGGTTTGTTCGCGAAGGTTGTGAACAAAATTCCGCCGCACGGTCGATGACATTGAAGTCGATATCCCGCAGCGTGCTATCCATCCAACTGATCGCGCGGCGCAATAGACGCCGTAACAGCGCCGGATGCAGCGAAGCAGTAAAACTTCGCCCGAAAACCAGGTATTTTTCGCCTGCTTCCAGCACTGCTTTCGACCAGGCTGAATTCACATCCAAAGAAAGGTAGTCATCTTCAGCCGCGATCACACTTGCCATGTGTGTCAGACGTTGGCGGATTTGCGGATTATAGGTTTCGAGAATGGGTAACAATTCCTGGCGAATACGGTTGCGGAAGTAAAGTGTGTCTGTATTCGTCGCGTCGATGACCGGCTGGAGATGACGTTCCTGTAAGTATTGGTTGATCTCCTCCCGGCTGTGATCCAACAACGGCCTGACGAGAGGAATGACATCACTCCATGGGTTTGGTAGAAGGATATGCCGCATCCCCGCCAGTCCGCTTACTCCCGAACCACGCATCAAGTGCATCAGGATCGTTTCCGCCTGGTCGTCCGCGTTATGACCAACTAGCACAGCCTGGTCGTGATTGCGTTCAGCCTCGTCAAAAAGGAACCGGTACCGCAGGATACGCGCGCTTTCTTCAATGGAAATGTGATTTTCCGCCGCGTAACCCGCCACATCCTTCCTTTGTACAGTGCATGGCACCCCCAACCTGTAACACAAAAGTTGCGCTTGAGCTGCCTCATCAGATGATGATTCCCGCAGGCCGTGATCAAGATGAGCAACGTGAACTCCGGCACCACTCTCCAGCAGCAAATATAGTAAACACAAAGAATCCGGTCCGCCAGAAAAACCAATTAACAGGCTTTTCTCCTTGTTAAGACCACATTCTTTCCACAGTGTGGAAGAAAATCCTTTACTCAGCATATCGTCATTATAGCATTCACAAATTGCATCATGTTGCTTGGATAAACTACTTGAACTGGAGATTAGATTATGCTAGACTGACAATAATTGAGAAGGGAGGCTGGAATGCCAGAAAAGATCCTCATCGTTGATGATGACCTGGAAACGTTGCGCCTTATCGGAGTGATGCTCCAACGGCAGGGATTTACGATATCAGCAGCAAATACTGGTGAATTGGCGATTTCCATGGCCAAGAAAGAACTCCCGGATCTGATCGTTCTGGACATCATGATGCCAATTGTGGATGGTTACCGTGTTGCACGTGAGATCCGCAATGACCCTGCCACAGCCCAAATCCCGATCCTCATGTTCACAGCCAAAAGCCAGGTGGATGACAAGGTAGCCGGATATGATGCCGGCGCAGATGATTACCTGACCAAACCGGTCCATCCGGCGGAACTAAGCGCACATGTGAAATCTCTGCTGGCAAGGTCCACCAGACCTTTGCCGGCAATCCCAGAGAAATCGAACGGTTTTATCATCGGAGTCACTGGATGCAAAGGTGGCCTGGGGGTTTCAACACTGGCGCTGAACCTGGCTATCGGTATCAACGCGATTACGAAGGAAGAATCCTTTGCGGTTGAGTTGAAACCCGGTATGGGCTCCTGGGGGGTGGAACTGGACATCGCCGATTCACATAGCCTTGAAAAATTACTTGCGTTACCAACAGCTGATATCACCAGCGAGGTTGTAGACAAACATGCCGTACATACATCCTTCGGTGTCCGCCTGTTAATGGCATCCAACAAAACCCGCCAGATCCAGTTCCTGGAATCAGCAGAAAAAACCTTAAAACTGATCGAGACCTTGAGTTTAGATAATCCGTTGATCGTGCTGGATATTGGTGACCCGTACCTGCCCGGTTATGATGAAATCTGCTCAATTTGCAACCAGTTGCTGATACTAACTGACGGCTTTCCGGCTACCGTTTTACGCACACGGCGCTTACTTGGCAATATCCAATTTGAGCCGGCAAAAACCTCCCGAAATATTGATGTGGTCCTTTACAACCACATCCGCTCTGATCTATTACTGACAGCAGAACAGGTATCCAAAATGCTTCCTGGAAACCCCGTACGGGTGATGTTTCCACCGGTCCCTGAACAGATTTTCCAGGCAAATCAGAAATACATACCGCTAGTCAAAATCCAGCCAGATGGTTTGTATGCACAACAGGTCAATGAGTTAAGTAAGCTGATCACCGCACGAGTTGGAGCATGACAGATTCTTCTGAGGATAATTCGCATATTGCAGCGAGGTTAATTCAGGAATCCCATCATGCGGTTGTGTTCACCGGAGCAGGAATCTCAACCCCCTCCGGCATACCGGATTTTCGCAGCACCGGCACAGGTTTATGGCAAAAAAACGACCCGATGCTTGTCGCATCGCTGACTGCTTTCAAGTACCATCCTGACCGTTTCTTCCGCTGGCTGAAACCATTGCTCCAGGCTTCAAAACAGGCGGTGCCCAATCCTGCTCATCACGCGATATCCCGGCTTGAACAACTCGGGCGGGTAAAATCGGTTATTACACAGAACATCGATAATCTTCACCAGAAGGCTGGTTCTGGATATGTGATCGAATTACACGGATCCATGGAACAATTCCATTGTCCATCCTGCCAAAAGCACGCCAGTGATCCATCTGGAATCATCGAGGAGATCATTTCAGGGCAAATACCCTATTGTACGCATTGCGGGGCGATCATGAAACCGGATATTACCTTATACGAAGAACCTCTGCCAATGGAAGCCTGGCAGCAAGCCAGCGATGAGGTCAGCAAGGCAGATCTCATGATCGTCATTGGTTCATCACTTGAGGTTATACCCGCTTCATCGCTGCCATATGATACTTACCGCAACGGTGGCCGGATCATTATCATCAATTATTCCTCCACGTTCATGGATAAACACGCGGATGTGGTCATCCACGAAGATGTGGCAGAAGCCCTGCCTGGTATTGTAAAGTTGATCCCGGATTAAATAACGTAATGATCAGGTGGAACGCGCACCGCGCCGTCCAAATTGCCGTTCCAACAGATCCACCGACAGATGGATCATGGTTGGCCTGCCGTGCGGACAGGTTCGTGGAGCAGAACACGATTCAAGATCACGCAACAAAGCCTGTTGTTCCTCAGTAGAAAGGACCGCTCCGCCTTTTACTGCCATCCGTTTACAAATCCTGGCGATTAGCTTTTCCTCCAGCAAGCCCTGCAAGGGTGTTTCATCCTCTTCAAAGTCCTCAACAACGCTTCTTATGGCAGCCTGGGGATCCTTCTGGGCAAACACAGCTGGAATGGCAGCCAGGCGAAACGTATTCACCCCGAATTCCTCGAGTTTGAAACCAATCTGCTGCATGGCTGGAAGGTTTTCCTGCAGTTGCCTGGCGGATTGAGGAGGCAACTGGATGATGAGCGGCTCCAGCAACGATTGGGCGGGAATGTTCCCCTTCATCGCCAACATTTTTTCAAATAATACCCTTTCATGGGCAGCATGTTGATCGATCAGGTAGAGTCCATCCGGACCTTCTGCGACCAGGTAGGTGGCACCAATCTGCCCGATCAGGCGTAGGATGGGGATCCCGTGCACCAACGGTGTGGCTGACGGGCTCTCTCCCAAATTCTCCGCCTTATCAAATCCAATCGATTGCTCTCCCGGGCTTTGGTGATAAGCGTTTTGATCCCAGGATGGACCAGAATTGCCCGGGTACGCGTGCTCGCTTCCGGTATGCCAGTAGGCCGTTGTCATTTGAGGTACCGGAGAATAAGACATTAACGCCCGCCTGACGGCGCGCTGAACTGAGGTAAAAATCTCGTCAGGCTGCCTGAAGCGTACCTCAGCCTTAGCCGGGTGGACGTTAACATCAACATCCTCCGGCAGCACATCCAGGAAAAGTACCGCCATCGGGTAACGCCCGACCATCAGGAAGGATTGGTAGGCTTTCATCAATGCCGTGATCAATGCAGTGTCCTGAACCCACCTTCCATTAACAAAGAAGGTGATGTCTTTGCGGTTGGATCTGTTGATGGAGATGGGACTGATGAAACCATCCATGTGTATCCCATCCTCTTCAAAGACCACCTCAAGCAATTGCTTTGCGAGTTCAACGCCGTGCAACTGTGCCAGGACCGCCCTGCGGTCGCCATCACCGGTAGTTTGAAGTACCGGTTTTCCATCCTCTGAAAGGTGGATCGCTTTATCTGGATAAGCCAGTGCATAACGGGTTACCAGGCCATCGATCTGTTGTTTTTCCGTGATGTCTCGCTTGAGAAACTTCAGTCGGGCTGGTGTATTGTAGAAAAGATCCCTTACCTGGATGAAAGTTCCGGGAATACCTCCTGCCGGGTCAAGGGATAAGGTTTTACCGCCCTCAATCACAATTTTCGCACCGGTAGGTTGATCAGGTTGCCTGGATTGGATAACCATCCGAGAAACAGAGCCGATTGATGCCAGCGCTTCACCTCTGAAACCCAGCGTGCGTATGTGAAAAAGATCATCAGCCGAACGCAGTTTACTTGTGGCATGCCGGGCAACCGCCAGGGGAAGCTCTTCGATGGCAATACCTGCCCCGTTATCGCTTACTTCGATCAGTTTGCGACCGGCTTCTTCTATTCGTATTGCGATGCGATCTGCACCAGCGTCGATGGCATTTTCGAGCAACTCTTTGACCACAGAAGCAGGCCGCTCAACCACCTCGCCAGCAGCGATCTGTGAAGCTACTTCATCGGGAAGAATACTAATGGACATGCTGTAAATTATATCCTACGGTCATTTCAAGGTGTAAAACAGCGTTCCGGCAAAATATTTAAGGGTATACTAATCGCTATGAGTTTTGAAGCAATGTTCTTTGATCTGGACGATACACTCTATCCATCGACGACTGGAATCTGGCAGGCTATCGGCGACCGGATGGATACTTATATCACGCATCAACTGGGCATCGCCCCGGAAAAAGTAAAATCTCTACGCGAATCGCTCTTTCATGAATACGGTACCACCCTGCGCGGGTTAAGCTCTCTTTACGGGATCAACCAGGAATATTTCCTCGATTATGTGCACGATGTCCCGCTCGACCGTTATCTGCAGCGGGATGAAGCGCTCATTGAGACCATGTCAATGTACCCTGAACGAAAACTCATCTTCACCAATGCCAGCCGGAAGCACGCGGAACGTGTGTTATCCATCCTGGGTTTGGAAGGTGTTTTTGACGGGATCATCGATATTTTACAGATCACACCTTATTGCAAACCCTTACCGGAAGCCTATCAAAATGCGATAAAACTCAGCTGCATCGAGAACCCCGGAAATTGCGTAGTTATCGATGATTCGGAACGAAATTTAAAAACTGCCAGTGAAATGGGTTTCTTTACCATCCAGGTGGGCACGGAGATCCGCTCGCCATTTGCAGATGCAGCCATTCTCACCATAGCTGATCTGCCTGATGTGATCCCGGCGAATGGCTGGCATGTAACGGGTAATGTGTAATGGGCAACCAGATCTCTCCTCTCGGCTGGTTCCTGATCATCCTCCTCATTTTACTGATCATCTCTCTTTACGTAAGCCTGTATACAAAAATGAAGGACAAAGGAAAAAATAAGAAACCGGATTGGATTGCTTCCATGCAGTCAGCAGGAAAATCACTCAAAGATCCATTCCGGTATGAAAACTCAAAAATGCAGGAATTGGCAAATAAAGTAGAAAAATTCCAACCAAAAACCGGCACAGAAACAAAACAAAATACTGGTAGCCAGGAAGCGGGAGATCCCAAGTGAACAACAACCACACTTTTAGAAATATCATCCTCATTTTTGTCTCAATAGTTCTCCTGGCCGGGTCATTTGCCGGGGGCCTTGTCGCCGGATGGTTGCTCCCATCGTCCTCAACGATTGAAACCATTTCGCCGATCGATAAACCTGTGATCAATACACCGATACCACCGGCTTCCACCAGCACGAGTACAGTCAATTCAAACCTGGAGCGGTTGTTCGAGCCATTCTGGGAAGCCTGGGAGATCGTACACGACCAGTTTGTGGATCAACCCGTGGATGATCTCAAGTTAATGCAGGGTGCCATACGCGGAATGCTCGACTCGCTGGGTGACCAGCACACCGGTTACATGACACCTGAAGAGT
>CAYWVP010000078.1:0-7539 GCA_964461605.1 uncultured Anaerolinea sp. | reverse complement strand
CGGATCTCAACCTGCAGGGTCTTATCCAACAATGTGATCGGTTTCATGCAGCGCCTCCTGCCACATTCTTACCCATAGTATATTTGATTCCCGCACTGGTTTCAACCTTTTTTCGCCGTTTTCTGCGCCGCGCTGAATCCCGAAAAACCTGTCAATCAAGGTATAATTTCTGTTTGCCATTACTGTAAACCTGCCGATCCATAAATCTCTACCATTTGAATGGTGATTGATGTCGAAAACCAATAATAAAAGATGGATCCACTTCGTCCTTTGGGGCTTGATGATCCTTTACCTCTTCATCGCGCCGGTCATTAAGGACCGCATGACCATTGTTATCGGTAAACCCGTTGCAGTGGAAGGCGCGCTGCTCGAAGAGACCAACAATATTCAAGGCATGGTCGACCGCATCAGCGAGGCAAAGGTGGATGGGCAGTGGGTCTACCGCGTGCAGGGCTGGTCGTACATTATGAATGACAAGGACCAGGCCAATTACGAGGTCTTCCTGGTTTTCACTGATGAAAACAACCGCTATTTCTTTGCCACCACCCCGTATAAACGCTCGGACGTGGAGGATGCCTTCCCTGAGATTGAGATCGATCTCACCAATTCCGGTTTCAATTCTTTTATTGCCAAACCGATGATGGTCAGCGGAATTTACGAGATCGGCCTGCTCTATCGCAACAAGACCAGCGGTGAGTTCACCTACTATCGCACGGATAAAATGCTGGTCAAAACGATCAACGACATCCAGATGGAAAACCGCTGATTTCGAATGAATAACATTACTGCGTTCTTTGATCGGATCATGCAGTCCAAAGCCGGCCGGCTCATTTACCCACTGCTGGCTCCCCTGCTTTTTGGCCTTTACCCCTCGCTCTATTTCTACACCAAGAACGCTAACATGGTAAAGATCGCCAGCTACTGGCGGGTGCTGGGGGTGTACTTCCTGCTGATCCTCGCGGTTTACCTGGTCAGCCTGGTCATTCATAAATTCAACGCGATTAAGGCAGCCAATGGTGCTGCGATTTTCCTGCTCTTTTTCAACATCTATGGCATGCTGTTTACTGAGCTGTCCAACGCCAACCTTTTCCGCGTGGAACACCTGACCATGCTGCCCTTGTTCCTCTTCCTTGCCGGCTACAGCGTCTGGTTTCTCAACCGGTTTAAGACAAAAAAAGCCGCGACAATCTGGCGCTGGATCACCCTGGTCAGCGTGTTGCTGATCACCATCACCATTCTCAAGCTGATTCCCATCGAGGTGAAAAAGGCACAAACCCAGCGTGCCGCTGCCCGTGAGCAGATCGCCACGGTGAGCGCAGCCGGCAACAACTACCCTGATATTTATTATCTGCTGTTCGATGAGTTCTCCGGTTTTGAAGCCATGCGTGCTTACTTCAATAACACCGAAGTTGACGGGTTTAAAGCTTTCCTCGAGGACACGGGCTTTTTCGTTGGTGAAGAGGTGTACGGCAGCTCCAACCACACCGTGCACCAGATGGCAGTGCGCCTGAATTACAACGAGTATCCCTACATCCATGGCGACCAGCCCATCTGGCATGAAGCCCTGGCGAACGCCAGCGGCATTGCCTACCTGGACGCGAAGGGGTACTCCACCATGGTCTTTGAAGAGATCTCCATGCTGCACCCGACCCTTCCGAATATCAAAGCGGATTACCTTTTCCATTACAACCATAATTCCAGCGAGGATCTCGGCACCCTTTTTGACGAATACGGTGTGCTGGTGGCGGATACCACCATGGCCTATGCCTTTGAGCGCCAGTACAAAGTGGACAATCCCCACGATCTGATGCACCGCGACTTCCTCTACTTCGTCAAGGCGCGCCTGCCGAACCTGGATGATGTTCCAGGTCCGCGTTTCGTTTATGCCCACCTGATGATCCCGCACCAGCCCTTCATGTTCGATCGCAATGGCGCGCTGATCGATTCCGCCTTCTTCCGCAGCTGGAATTCATACGAAGGCCAGTATATTTACACAATGAAATACATCGAGGAACTGGTCACGGATATCCTCAAGAACGCTGACCCCGCCAATCCGCCCGTTATCATCCTGCAGTCTGATCACGGTGCCCGCATCCGCAAGAACAACGAGGAATTACCCGGCTTCCCGCAGGACATGCTGCGCAACATTCTGTTCGCGGTCTACCTGCCAGGTTACGACATCTCCACCATCCCGCAGGATGTGAACCCCATCAATACCCTGCCGATCGTGTTCAATCACTACTTCGGCGAGGATATCCCGTTAATGGAACCCAACCGGCCCGGTGTGGACGCAGACTGATCACCCCCATCCCCTTTCTCTGGAGTTAAAATGCCGCTCATCTTTCTCAAACTGAATTACCTTGACCCCGGTTCGGGCAGTCTGCTGGTGCAGCTCCTGGCTGCCGGCTTGCTCGGCGGGATCGGTATCCTGCTGAAGACCTTCTGGGGCCGCATAAAAGCCTTCTTTAAAGGAGAGAAATATGTTCCCCCGCTGCCCCCGTCGGACGAAGAAACGTCTGATGAAGACGAGTCCGCCTCGAAATAAACGTCAAAATTCCGTAGTTACACCCGGGCAAGCCGTTAGCCCCTTGCTCCATCCGTGGTGATATGAAGATCAAGCGCAGCACCTGGATCCACATCGCCCTGTTCGCAGCAATGATCCTCTACCTGGTCATCGCGCCAATGGTCGAGGTGAAATTCTTCATCCGCCAGGGCAAGCCCATACAACTTTCAGGCGCTTTACCCGAACCCACTGACCTGGTTAATCACGCTGTCGATGAGGCAAAAGAAGTGGTCTTCCAGGGGGAGAAGATCTATCGTGTCAATGGCTGGTCTTTCCTCACCACAGCCACTGACCTGGCGGATTATGACATTTACCTGGTGCTCAACTCTCCCCGCAGGAATTATTTCTATCTCACCAACCCAGTCCGCAGGCGCGATATTCCGCGTGCCTTCCCGGAGGTAAAACTGGACCTGACCAACTCGGGTTTTGTCCTGTTCATGGCGCGGGACGCGTTGCCCGTTGGTGAATACCGCATCAGCCTGCTCTATCAGCACAAGGAGAGCGGGGAGCGCGTCTATCAGAAGACGCAGCGCATGCTCGTGCGCACCCCCAATCTCCTGTTGCTGGCAGACCTGGAGGAAACGCCGTGAGAGCATCCAAAACCGGCAGGCTCGCGCCTTTCCTCTCCCGTTCCGGCAGGCTGATCTACCCGTTGGTTTCCGTCCTGCTGTGCGGCTTGTACCCGGTGTTGTACTTCTATCAGCGCAATGTTCAGCTGGTGCTCTTCTCCAGCCTGGCGCGCGTTCTGTTGATCTACCTGGTATTGATTCTCGTTATTTATCTCGTCTGCCTTTTATTGACGCGCGGCAATACCATCCGGGCGGCCAACGCTGCCGCGGTTTTCATGCTTTTCTTTAACACGTACGGCATCCTGTACCGTTTCATTCTTGAAAAAGACCTCCTCCCCGCCCGCCATTACACGCTGCTGCCGCTGTGGATCTTCATCGCCGTCTACCTGGCCTGGCTCACCACCCGCCTGCGCCCCGCACCCGCGCTGAACTTTTGGCGGGCGGTCGCGCTGGTCTTTGCTGCGCTCACCATTGTCAGCCTGGTGGGCATCATCCCCACGGAGATCAACAAAGCGCAACTGCAGCGCAAACAGTACGCGGATGCGGCAGTGACCGCGCCAGCCGGCAGCGCTCAAGACCCGGATATTTATTACCTGGTTTTCGACGAATTCACCGGTTTTCAAGCGGTGCGCGAGTACTGGAAGATCCCGGAGGCGGACGTTTTCAAGACCTTCCTGGAGGAGTGGGGTTTCTTCATTATTGAAGACAGTCACGGCTTCAACACCGTCACCCTGCACCAGATGGCCTCCCGCCTTAATCACACAGAGCTCGTTGGAGATGATAAAGAGGAAACTCAATACTACGAACTGATCGCCGACAACCAGGTGATGAGCTATCTGAAGTCTCGCGGGTACACCACCGTCGTGTTCGACGAGATCTCCTGGCCGTACCCCGCCATGCCCGCCATCAACGCGGATTACCTCTATGAGCTCGACCTGAACGACAACAGCGATTTTGGCATGATATTTGATGATTTCGGGGTGCTCATTATCGATAACACCATGCTCTTCTCACTCTCGCAATACTATCAGCTCGAGGGTTTCGGTTACCGACCGCACCGCAATATGATCCTTTCCACGGTTGAGCGCGTGGGCAACATGGATGACATCCCTTCACCCAGGTTCATTTACTCGCACCTGATGATCCCGCACCGCCCCTACCTGTTCAACGCGGAGGGGGACACGGTGGATTCAGAGTATTACCGCACCTGGGAGTATTACCCCGGCTACTGGGTCTACGCCACCGGCGTCATTCAGCAGATGGTGGAGAACATCCTCGCCGATGCCGACCCCGCCAACCCGCCGGTCATCATCCTGCAATCGGATCACGGTGCTCGCCTGCACCGGGACGGGTATACTGTGGAACAACAGACCAACATCCTTTACGCGGTTTACCTGCCCGGATATGATACCGCCACCCTCACGCAGGACGAAAATCCGCTCAACACGTTTCCCCTGATCTTCAACCATTACTTCGGCGAAGAATTTCTGTTGCGGTAAGCACTGTCAAACCCCTCCACTGCCCGATCGATAGGTAAAATTTTCACCTGATATAATCATTTTGATGAACGAAAAGATCAAAGCCGCGCTGCAGAAGATGCGCCATGCCCGTTGGGCGCGCATCCTGCTCCCTCCGCTTTCGGTATTGCTGGTGGGTATTTACCCCGCGTTCTACTATTACGCCCAGAACGTCGCCAATGTCCTGCTGGTCGATTTCCTGCGTCTGGTGCCGTTCTACCTGTTGCTCACCGCCCTGGTGTACGGCATTTCGCTGGCGATCAACCGCCTGCGCACCGTTCGTGCGGCTAATGCTGCCATTGTTTTCCTCGTTTTTTTCAATACATATGGGTTGGTCTTTGACCGCTTGCGTGAAGCGAACCTGGTACGTGTGGAGCACTTCACCCTGCTGCCCCTCTACATTTTCCTGGGCGTGTATTGCGCCTGGCTGATCACCCGCCTGAACAAAACCAATTCATTCTCATTGTGGCGTATCGTGGCCGTGGTCTTTACCTTGCTGGCTGTGTACAGCGTCTTTCTGGCTGTACCGCACGAGGTGCGCAAAGCCGAGGGCAGGGCGGATCACACGGTGCCGCAAAGTGAGGTGGCGCCGGAGGGCGAACACGGCGGACCGGATATCTATTACCTGGTATTTGACGAGTTTGCCGGCTTCAAGTCGATGGCAGAATACTGGCAGAACCGTGCCTCCGTAGAGTTCAGGTCTTACCTGGAGCAGGCCGGGTTCTACGTGGTGGATGAGAGCATGTCCAGTGATATCTGGTCCATTCACCAGATCGCCACCCGCCTCAATTACAAGGATTATGAATATGCCAAAAGTATGGAGGAACGCTACCTCTTCTCCATTTCCAATAACCGCGTGATGGCCTATCTCAAGTCCCGCGGTTACACCACGGCGGTATTTGAGCAATATTCCTGGTTCTTCCCGGTGATGCCGGAGATCCAGGCGGACTATGTTTTCGACATCAAAATGTTCGAAAGCGTTGTATCGCGTATTGTGCATAATGATTTTGCCATCCTGGTGATGGACGGTACAATGCTCTATCCCATCTCACACGGCGGCGAGTACCTCGAGACCAAGTACGAACCGCTGCGCAAGTTCTTTGCTTATACCAGCGCGGAGATCACCAACCTGAACGAGATCCCATCGCCGAAATTCGTTTACCTGCACATGCTCATGCCGCACCAGCCTTACCTCTACGATGCCGCCGGTGAGCGGGTCGACCCGGAGTTTTACAAGAACTGGGACTATTACGAAGGGTACTACGAGTACACCATCACTGTCATCAAAGACATGGTAAATGGCATCCTGGCTAATGCAGACCCCGCCAACCCGCCGGTGATCATCCTCCAATCCGATCACGGGGCGCGGGTGAAAGCCAACAACCGTTGGCTTGATGACTTTCCGCCGGAATTTCAACAGGACATCCTTTTCGCTTACTACCTGCCGGGTTTTGATGCCAGCCGGCTCACCCGCAACATTGACCCGATCAACTCGTTCCCCATCGTGTTCAACCACTACTTTGATGCGGATTTTCCCCTGCAGTAAAGCCAAATTGATCATTTAGTGGTATATTCACATTTTCACAAGCATACTCACCGGTCTACCGGTTTAAAACAAACGAAAATTGGAGGAAACATGCCGATCATTCTCTTAAAACTGAATTACCTCGACCCGGGTTCGGGCAGCCTGTTGGTGCAGCTGCTTGCCGCCGGTCTGCTTGGCGGCGTCGGGATCCTGGTCAAGACCTTCTGGGGACGCATCAAGGCCTTTTTCAAGGGCGAGAAATACGTGCCCCCGGCCCCGCCGGTGGACGATGAAGAAGAAAAGGAAGACTCTGCAAAATGAGCAGCGCATCCGGGCGCATCGGGGCTTCCTTCAGGGATCCCAGTGGTTTCATTTTCAAACGCGATGGTGTACTCTATCGCCAGGTGAACCGGGCATACCAGAAAGCATACGATAAACTGATGTCCGGCGGCCTCTACGCAGACCTGACGGCAAAGGGATTACTAATTCCGCATGAAGAAGTGGATGAACCTCCCGCTGATGCGGCTCTGGCCTACAAGGTCATCCGGCCTCAGGTCGTACCGTTCATTTCATATCCCTACGAGTGGAGTTTTACGCAGCTGAAAGACGCCGCGCTGCTCACGCTGGCCGCTACGCGCGCCGCGCTGGAGCATGGCATGGTGCTCAAGGACGCCAGCGCTTACAACATCCAGTTCGCGGGCGGCAAACCCGTGCTCATCGACACGCTTTCCTTTGATCTCTACAAGGAGGGCGCTCCGTGGGATGCTTACCGCCAGTTCTGCCAGCATTTCCTGGCCCCGCTGGCGCTGGCTTCCCTGGTGGATATCCGCCTCATCCAACTATTGCGTGTATACATTGACGGCATCCCGCTTGACCTGGCCAGCGAACTGCTGCCCGCCAGGACCAAACTCGGGTTGGCCGGACTCGCCGTGCACGTTCACCTGCACGCCAAAGCCCAGCAGCAGTACAGTGACAAACAGGTTTCGCAAGCGCGGGCGGTCAATCTGAGCAAAGCCGGATTCCGTAACATGCTCGACTCGCTCGAAAAGACCATCCAACCCCTCAAGTGGGAACCCAGCGGTACCGAGTGGGGCAACTACTACAACATCACCAATTACACTGATGACGCGCTCAAAACCAAGGGCGAGATCGTTGGACGCTTTGTTGAAAAAGCCGCCCCGCAGACTGCGTGGGACCTGGGTGCCAATAATGGTCTGTTCAGCCGTGAGCTGTCGCGCCGCGGGGTGGAAACCAATGCCAGCGACATCGATCCCGCCGCCGTGGAGCAGGATTACCTGGCGGTAAAAGCCAATGCCGAAGAGCACCTTCTGCCCCTGGTGATCGACCTGACCAACCCCAGCCCGG
>CAYWVP010000077.1:3915-7798 GCA_964461605.1 uncultured Anaerolinea sp. | reverse complement strand
CTGTCTTCATGCTCGGTGGTTCCGCCAGGTACGGGTACTTCGGTGCCGATCACATACCGGACATTTACGGAGCCTGTATCCTCGGCTACACGTGCCAATCGTGCCGCCCGTTTTGAGGATACTTCAACACTCAAAGGACCCGGTGGGTCATCAGCCAGGCGCATACTGCAATCCAGGTGAATTTTATGAAAACCTGCCTTGATGTAATGGTGGATCAGATCTTCCGCTTTTGGCATCGCGACCTTTTCAGACTCATGCTGCCAGACTGATGGACCCAGGTGGTCGCCGCCCAGGATGATCCTGTTAACCGGGAAATGGTCTTTCTCCGCAATTCCATACACGTACTTAACGAAATCTGCGGGTTGCATACCGGTATATCCACCGAACTGGTTAACCTGGTTACAGGTTGCCTCGATCAGCGGAGGAATGTTCAATGCATGGCATGTTTTTAAGGTTTGTTGAATGACATAGGGGTGAGCTGAACAAACGGAGAAAATTCCCCTGGCTTCTCCCTGTTTTTGTTTTGCCAACAAGTCATCAAGGTACATATTTACAAGCCTCTTCCAAAGTGGGTTGAGCTTCTGTCCCCCCGGCTTTGCGGGTCGACAATGCCCCGCACACACACGCCAGGCGTAACGATTTTTCCAATTCCCATTTGTTGAGATACCCGTAAATAAATCCGGCGGCGAATGAATCTCCGGCACCGACCGTATCTACCACCTCCACAGGGATTGAATCCACTATTACCGATTGCGAAGCAGTGACCGCCAGCGCCCCATCAGCGCCAAGTTTAATCGCTGTGATCTCTGCCATTCCGCGCAATGCATTGGCTGCCTGATCGATTGTGTCACAATGAGTGAGTGACTTAACTTCTGTTTCATTGGGAAAAAACAGGTTCGTAATGGGAAGAAGTTCCTTTACACCCAGCCACTCCTCCCTGGGATCATAATTTGTATCAAGTGAAGTCGTCATTCCCCTCGATCTGGCTCTCGTAAATAATGAGTGCAACCCCGGCTGGAGGGCTTCCTGCAGGAAGTAGGAAGCCACATGCAAGTGGGCGGATTGGTCAAGCAAGGCATCGGGTATTTCATCAGCTCGTAATGCAGGGATCAATCCGAGATACGTCAGAATTGCCCGGTCTGTCCCTGAGGTAAGGATCACGGTCAAGCCGGTCCTGTTCCCGCTTTCTATGATTACATTGTCAACATTTACATTTCTCTTCTGCATTTCTTCCAGCATGAACTGCCCAAAATGATCATCCCCGCATTTTCCGATAAAGGCGACCCGCAGCCCAAGCCTCGCAGCCCCGCAGGCAAAAATTGCGCAGGAGGAACCTATTGAGAGCGTGGCGTTGTCAACGATCTTTTCGACCTGGCCAAATTCAGGCGTGATATTGCCGGAAAGCATCAGATCAGGGTTGATCTCACCGGCTACAAGGACATCAAATTTCCGTGTGGGAGTAGTCATTGGATCTAATATTCCCTGTACCAATCAAAAGGCGCAGCGGCACTGTAAAAGTCAGTAAATGGCCGGGCAAGTGAAAAACAGAGCGAATTCAGGCGGGAGAGGCGCAAGCGCGCTGTGGTAATTAGAAATTCGTTTCGCTCCCGGGGTGGTAAGTTAACCGCTTCCTGCCAGACCGCCCGCCCGACAGCGATACCGCTTGCCCCGGCGTTACAGGCTGTGATGACCTGCTTTAGATAGGTCTCATAATCGACAGCAGCAGAGAGGAGGATCCAGGGGGTGGCGCTGACTGCTGAGACTTCCTGGCAGGCTGCAAGCCAGTGGGATTCATCACGGTCAGATTGGTCCAGGGGAAATTCGATTTTCAAGAGATCAATATTAAGTGGGGATAATCGCCTGGCAGTTTCAACAACTACCGTTCTTTTCCCTGAGGAACTGAGAGGAGTATTATCCAACGAATATGACAGCGGTTCAAGCATCATCGCCAGATCATATTTCCGGCACTCATCAGCCACCATTAAAACGAATTCTTCGATTTCGCTGGCTGACTTTGAATCAGGATGATAGTAAACGAGCAATTTTATTGCGCTCGCACCCATGCGCTTGCATTTTTCCACGCTCCATCCGGGGATGATCTGGCTGCGGCGGTCAATTGCTTCGCCTGTGTAACCTGTTGATTCAAGTGCGACCACCAGGCCAACATTTCCCGGAAGAACCATTCCAGCGATCGTTTGCGCTGCTGATACTTCAGGGTCGAGTAGAACAGCGGTGGAACAATCAGCCAGTGAAGAAACCACATCCGATTTAAATTGTGAAAGCGCTTCATCACTGTTGAACGCCGGATTTGCCTTGCGCAGATTCTGCCGGTGATCCAATGCCAGGGCGGTGAATGTTCCCCGCGAGGAAGATATTTGTTGTAATCCACGGAATTTACCGATCGAAATATTTTTCATTTTTTCCTTGCGTTTCCAATATTCCTTAAAGTAAAACCAACAAGGCTGAGTTTCATCGATCCATGGTTCGCATTATCGCAAAAAACCCAACATACGATTGATCGTTTCGCAGTTATATATCTAATTCTACGACTGCCGTTAGATTCTTCGGGCTATCGGGATTCAATCCTTTGGCGATGGATCGGTAAAAGGCCATTAACTGCAAAACCGGGAGGTACAACACGCCTCTCACTTCTTCGGCTACTCCTGATCCAAAGGTGACAAGTCCCTGGCTCTCAGACAAGGCCAGTATTCTTGCGCCTTTAGCCTCCATTTCATTTAATACAGCCATTTCCTGGGTCGAATTCTTGTCCGACAACAACCCAACGACCACGGTATTTTCATTAACCATGGACATTGGACCATGCCGGAATTCCATAAAATAGAAGGGTTCGCTATGGGTGAGCGTCATTTCCTTCATTTTTAGATTGACCTCGCAAGCCAGGCCATAATTCGTGCCTGATCCGAGGAAATAGAAGCGGTCAAACAGTAAATTTTCTCCAATTTCCTTCGCCAATGTTTCGTATTGATCCATCAACCGGTTGCCAACTCCCGGCAGCAAATACAGCTGATCAAGGAGTTCAACTTTGCCACTCGCGATAACACATAGAGCGATCACCGCCACGTACATGGAAGCAAATGACCGCGTTTGTGCAACCGATTTTTCCTGACCTTCGGGAATGAGGATCTTCAAATCAGCCATTTGTGACATGGATGTATCGTAATTACTTATCACGATCACCTCTCCACGCTGCTCCCTTTTGAACATCTCAACGGCTCGCAACGTTTCAGTGGTTGTACCAGAACGGCTCACTGCTACAAGCAGATTTCGGGAACCATCATTGATCACGCTTGATGTGTTGAATAAAAGCTCACTGGCTGGAACTGCTCTGGAAGTTTTACTGGTCAACGTTTGAAACAATGAAGATCCCGCCAGTGAAAGATAGTAGGTGGATCCGCAACCGGTAAAGATCACCTGATCATATTGATCGGTAAGTTTTTTGATCTCAGCAGCCTGATCTACAGATACTGCAAGGGCGTTTTTCCAGGCTTCAGTTTGGGTTTTTATTTCAGTATAAGTGTAATAAGGCATGTAATTTCCTTCTTTTCTTTGTTCAAATATGTAGACTGGTAATGTACAGTTCAAATCATCAAAAATTGACCTCTAACTCCTACTTTACGGAACCCGATGTCAAACCCCGGATGATGAACTTCTGGAATATTAAAGCCAGACCCACTGGCGGCAAGCTGGCCAATACTCCCGCAGCCGCGATCTTGAGGTAATCCAGTCCCAGCTTGGTGCTGAATTCACCGATTAAAACGGGCAAGGTTTTCGCTTCCACCTGTGTGAAGACAAACGCGTACAGATATTCATTCCAGGAGCTGATGAAGGCAAAGATCATGACACTGACCAATCCCGGACCAGT
>CAYWVP010000077.1:0-3815 GCA_964461605.1 uncultured Anaerolinea sp. | reverse complement strand
GTGATGAGATCGATCTTATAAGAAAAAGATGAAATGACCAGCCACAGATAGGGCGCGATGGTCCAGACAACAATAAGTATGACGACGAGATAAAGTAAAACCCGGGCGATCCTTTTCTTTTCTTTCATTAATAATCCACCATTTTCTTATATGCAGAACGGGCATATACAATCAATGGAATGAGTATGAACAAACTGGTAAAGTAAGCCATTGCGGATCCATAACCAAAACGCAACGAGCGGAAAGTCGTCTGGTAAATCCTTACAGCCACCAATTCGGTTGAACTGAATGGTCCGCCGCCCGTTACGATCGTAACAAGTTCAAAAGTTTGAAAACCCCACAAGAATTGCAGGATACTGACGATCATTAAGGTCGGTGCAATCAAGGGGATGGTAATTTTTATAAAAGTCCACCAGGAGGTAGATCCGTCAACTTTTGCGGCCTCATATACCTCCTCTGGAATTGTTTGCAGCGCTGCGAGCAACATGATCACCGTGAACGGGGTTTCTTTCCACACATTTGCCAGAATGATGAGGGCAGTTGCCCAGAACGGATCACTTAGCCAGACCTGGTACTGGTCGATGATACCTAATTGACTCATCAAGGCATTGAGCGCGCCATAATCTGCATTGTAAATCCACTTCCACATTGCCGCGTTAACGATGGATGGCATCGCCCAGGGTAAAATCATCAACCCGCGGACAAATCCACGACCGATAAATTTCTTGTTGAGCACAATTGCTATAGATACGCCTAGTAAAAGTTCAAAAATAACAGAGATAACTGAGAACCGAAACGTAGCGAATAATGAATGTGTGTATCTTGTATCTTTCAGGAGATTGGCATAATTTGCCAATCCGATAAAACCATTTGAGGCGGGTCTTGCCAGGTCGAGGCGCTGAAAACTTTGAGCCATGGATTGGATCATCGGAATTAGAATAATTCCCAGGATCGCCAATAAGGCAGGGAGAGACATCAACCAACCCAGAGAACGCTCATTGTCAGTGAAAAAATCCCGAATAGCTCTCATATCATCCTATAACGAGGGAAAGAGGTCTGGAAAATATCCAGACCTCTTTCTGAAACATTGATTACGGGACGCAGTTAAATTCCTGGAGCTGCGCGGCAGTATTGTCCAAGGCTTCCTGTGCGGTTTGTTCACCCGCAAGTGCTTTGTGAAGTTCTGCGTTGGAGATGTCAACAAAGTCGCTGTACCAGGTCAACTTAGTCAAACCCCTGGCAGTGGACAACTGAGCCTGGAAATCAGCCCAGTAGGGATATAAAGTGGTCAGGTCAGGATCAGAGAAAAGGTCCACCCAGATAGGCAGAATTCCAATATCCTGCGCCAGCTTCTTATCCGTTTCTTTGCTGGTCATGTATTCAATGAACTTCCATGCGGCTTCTTTGTGCTGGGAGCCCGTTGGAATGGCATAAGCTTCGGGCAGGGTCAGCGCAGCGCTGGAGCCGGTGGCAGTTGTAGGTACGAGGCCGATCTTGATTTGTCCGGCAACATTGGATAAGGTGGTGTCTTCAGTGTAGGCAAACAACCCGGCAATGCCTTGCGTCATGAACAAGGTTTCGCCTTTAAGGAAGATATCCTGGGCAGCAGCCTGATTGTAGGTTAAACCGGCAGGATCGTAAGCACCCTTTTCCAGGTTATCCATCATGTATTGAACAGCGCTGAGCGTGTTCGGGTCAGTGTTAAGCGTCAGACAACCCTTGTCATCAACCAGGGTACCACCGTGCACATAGGTGTAGAAATGCAGCTCATTTGCCAGCGACCATTCCTGGTTCCAGAAGGGAGCTACACCAAATTTCACCACTCCGGCTGCCTGGGCTGCCAACGATTGGGTTGTGAGTTCATCCCAGGTCTTCGGGGTTTCGGCAAATCCGGCTTCGGCCAGTTTGTCGGCATTGTAATAGAAGAAGCGGGTGTCGTTATTCCAGACGAGTCCATATACTTCTCCATCCGGGCAGGTGAACAGGTCCACCAGACCGGGGATCATTTCGTCGGTGTATCCGGGTTCCATGTAGTCATTCAACGAGGTAACCCAACCGGCTCCACACCATTCGGCAACCCAGCCATTATCAAATTCAACCACATCGTATGCGGATCCGCCGGTTGCCAGTTCAGGCACAACGCGGTTGGCAACAGAATCCCAGTCGCTCTGGATCAGGTTGACTGTGATGCCCGTTTCAGCTTCAAATTCTCGAATCCGGGATTCAAAAGCTCCTTTAATGTCCGCTTCGTGTTTCGGGAAGATCACGGTGATCGTTTCTGCGGCTGCGGCCGGCGCTTCAGTGGCTGCCGGGGCTTCAGTGGCGACAGGTGCTTCGGTCGCAGGGGCTTCAACCACTGGCTCCTCAGCAACAGGGGCTTCAGTCGCAGGTGTTGCGCATGCGCCCAGTACAAATGCCATGCTGAGGATAACGGAAATTACCAAGAACAATTTTGTGTGTTTCAACTTTTCTTCTCCTTTTTGAATTTGGTTATTTAGAAATTCACCATCAAAAAACCAGTTTTCGGTTGGCTCCTTTCTGTTGAGTATGGACTTGTTTGTGCGTTATACAACAATCAACTCAACATTGCGTGATCTCAAATCTTCAATATATCCGGCAGGCACCAGTTTATCTGTGATAATGGTGTCGACATCCTCAACCGGAGCAACATGGACTGTAGAAACGCGGTCAAACTTTGTATGATCCGCAACGATCAGTACTTTTTGACCCATTTTCAGGATGGCTCGATCGGTAATCGTCTCAGGCATATAATCGTTGGTCAGCCCGTGTTCGAGGCTGATGGCGCGGATGCCGATGATGACCTTGTTTGCGCGTAGATCCTGAATGAATTTATCAGTGATGTGGCCAATAAACGATCGTTCGCTGGAACGAAATTGACCGCCAAGTGCGGTCAGGGTGATCTCCGGCCAATCAGCCATCAGGTTAATTATGG
Organism: uncultured Anaerolinea sp.; assembly: GCA_964461605.1. Lineage (GTDB taxonomy): Bacteria > Chloroflexota > Anaerolineae > Anaerolineales > Anaerolineaceae > UBA6107. The sequence goes on along the minus strand of CAYWVP010000077.1, from coordinate 862 downwards.
GTAGGGAATTCGTAATTACGGTTAGCGGTCGACCAGCCAGGTTTCGGGCTACCTGGAGGACTGTCGTACCCGAACCAAGGAAAATAGTTTCTCCATCTTCGATCAGGCCGGCTGTTGCTTTTCCGATGCGCTCTTTCTCTTCCTGCTGCTCCAGCGTCCTTTGCAGGATCGGTTCTTCAGGTGCAGCTTCCTGAAAGAGAATTGCACCTCCGTAATAACGGCGGATCTTGCCTTCACGCGCCAGGTAGTTGAGATCTCTTCGCGCGGTGGCTTCACTTATTGAAAACAATTCGACGATTTCGGAGACTGATAACTTACCCTTACGGGCAAGCATTTCCAGGATTTGATCAGAACGTTCCGGAGAATAAACAAATCCACTCATATATTTCCTCAATCAATCATGAATGATTATAGTATACACATAAATCGATCAAATTCAAGCATTTAAACTTAAAATATTTGCAAATTCCGGATTATTGAGGATCGATCTAGGTTCGGTGATAGAGATTGAAGATAGAAGTCGCGGTAATAAAATCACCCGACCACGGAGGATCTTCCTGGTCACAAGAAACACGAGGGTTACGGGATACCCCAGGGGTTATTTGTATTCTGATGGAGTTTAGTTTATTGAATAGATGTGCCGCGCGATGATCTGGTCCTGGTATTCCGGGCTTAGTTCACAGAAATATCCGCTCCAACCCCATACGCGCACGATCAGGTTCTTGTGGTTTTCCGGGTGAATCCTGGCGTCCAGCAAGGTATCCACATTCATACTATTTATTTGAAGCTGCTGACAACCCTGTTGAGCGAAAGCACGCACCAACATGGCAACCTTCTCAATGGATTCCTGATCCCGAAACAC
>CAYWVP010000076.1:0-8028 GCA_964461605.1 uncultured Anaerolinea sp. | reverse complement strand
TTGATGTACTACGCGATCCGCACCTTCAATCGGGACAAGCTGCTGGCATCTGCCGGGTGACCGGCAACGGTGTTTCACGTGAAACAACGCGGATTTGCGCCTTATTCGCACTGCAGCGCTGTTTAAAATCGGCTATACTATGAAATACTCAACCGCGCGGCTGTGAGGCCGCGTAAATTTTGAGGCCAGGTGAACTTATGGAAAACAATATTCCGCTGTTTATTTCTTACGTGATCTCGCTGTTGATCATGATTGGACTACCAGTATTACTGGCGTTCATTGTGACGCGGTATTTCAAGGTGTCCTGGTGGGTGGTGCTGGTAGGTGTGCTGACCTTCCTGCTCTCGCAGGCGGTCCATTACCCGGCGGTGATCGGGATCAACGCCCTATTCAACAACGGTGTGATTCCCGTCCCGTCAGAAAAATGGGTGCCCCTGGTGAATGGCGTGATCGGCGGGCTTTTAGCCGGAATTTGTGAAGAAACCGCGCGCTGGGTGGGATTCAAAGTGCTCAGGCAGAAGGCGGAACGGTTCGGTTCGGCCTTCGCACTGGGAGTGGGGCACGGCGGCATTGAAAGCATCATTCTGGCGGTGCTAGGTACCGGCGCAACACTGTTCACCGTGCTGTTCTATAACGCCGGTGGAGAGGTTGCAAAAGGCATTTCAACCGATCAAGTACAATACATGCTTTTCCAGATCGAACAGTTCTGGACAACCCCCTGGGTTAACGGTCTGCTGCCCGGCGTGGAGCGCATCATTGCGATTTCCCTGCAAATCTTCCTGTCCACACTAGTGTGGAAAGCCGTGGTGGATCGCTCGTTCGTGTGGTTCCTGCTGGCTGTGATCTACCACGCCGTGGTGGATGCGCTGGCGGTCTACCTGGCTGGTATTGGCTGGGGTTACTGGGCGATCGAAGGCGTTCTGGCGTTATTCCTGGTGCTCAACATTTACCTGCTTTACCGCTTCTGGAGAGAAGAGAAGGAAATTGAGGAGGAAATGGACGAGCTGGAGGAGCTGGAAGAGGGAGAGGAACCTGGTGAAGCGGATGAGGCATTGAATGATGACGAATCCAGCCTGGACGAAGAGGACTCCGAACTGTTGGATGAAGAAACAGACCTGGATGATGTTGATGCAGATGAAGATGACGCAGAAGCGGCTGACAGTATTCCGGAAGAAGACCCCAGGTAAGGCTATAAATTCCGAATCACGAGACCCGGTCGGTTTGATCGGGTCTTATTTTTTAACCAGGAAAGCGACCGCCCGTCCAATGTCCTCGTTCATGATCACGCGAACAGTCTGACCGGGGAAGGCGTCTGTGATCTTCAACAAGCGCAGGCTGGGTTCAAATTCCAGTGCGTCCGGGAGCATGTCGGGCAGGCGGTTCGGTGCGGCATCAAAAAAGGCGCGGTTGAAGACCGTGGCAGGATTATCCATCTGCAGCGCCAGCGGATAGATCTGCGATTCCAGCAGATCCTGGAAGAAGTGAGTACCCAGCGAGGGTTCCGGCGGCAATCCGCAGTTCTCGCCAGCCAACTCCACCAGGGCGCGCGCATGGTAAATATCTCCGTACCCGATCGGTACGCCAAGATCGGCGTTGGAACTGCCCCAGCGACCGGGGCCTACGCAAATAAAGTGTTCTTCCTTGAGCAGATCGTTCAACCTGCCGATCGTGCGCGCCAGGCTGATGCGATCATTGTAGGTGCTCAACGCAAAATAAGCATCGGGCTTTACGTAGATGAACCAATCCACAGCGCTGATGCGGCCCTGCGGGACAATGAAATCTGTGGAGAAAAGGATCTTTTCGCGGGGCAGCGAGGAAGGAATCTTCTCGACCTCGGTCTGGATGAGCTGTCCCTGCGGGCGGCACTGGAGGATCGTTATACAGAGCTGGGGCTGTCCGTGTGCATCTTCGCCGATGCTGGCGGTAAACTCAACGTCCACCGGCGAGTGATATGCCTGTTCCAGCGACTTTAAAATGGTCTTCATGCGTTCAGCAAATGGGGTGCGCTGCAGAAGGACATCGAAAGTGAGCACCAGTTTACCGGGATCTTCGATGATGGTTGAGTGCAGGGTTTCAAAGTAGCCGTCTTCTTCCACCTGGGCAATGTAACGCAACGGGGGGTAATCGGCAGCCAGCACATCATGAATGGGCAGGGAGGTGAAACAGTTTTTCTTGAGATCGATCAGATCCACATATTGCTGTGAATACCTGCGGACCGCAGCCGCATCGTTGCTGGGGCGCAAGAGAGGGTGGCTGAGGGCGATCAGGCGCGGGAAATCGTTGCCCACGCGGTCAACGGCGCGGGTTCCCAGCCCCCAAACCAGCCGCACAAAACCATCCTCGGCGCGGATCTGGGGTGCCCAGCGGAAGAGGTTGCGGCTGAAAGCTACACCGGCGGCGTGCGGGAAAAGGTAATCCCTGTACTGATCACCCTCAACCAACTGGATGAGCAGTGCCATGCGTTCATCATAGTCCAGCAAGCCTTTGCTGCGGCGGTAAAGCAGCGCGTTCGGGTTGAGCACGGAGGCGTAGATCTGGGCGATGGCTGAGGTCAATTGTGCGAGATTCTGTTTTAGCGTGCCCTGGTTGGGGCAGAAGATGCTTTCATACTTACCGGCAAAGGAGGTGCCGAAGTTATCTTCGAGCAGGCTGGAAGAACGGACGATGAGGGGTTGTTTGCCGATCTTGATCAGCAGGGTATGCAACTGATCCAGAATGTCCGGCGGAAAGGAACCGCTTTGGAATTCCTGCTCGATGGAGGGGTATTCCTCGCGCATCTTGGATTCGGTCTTGTACTTCTGGTCATTCCATTTGAGCAGGTTATTAATGGACATGAATGTGTAGAATTCGTTGGAGCCAACGTAGAAAGACTCGGGCATTGAAAGACAGGGTACCTGGCTCAACTCTGTGCTGTTTTGCAGGATGTGCTGGGCGAGGATCATGCCGGCGGATTTACCGCCGATACGACCGCCACCGATCTTGCGCCGGCGGATTTCCGCCAGGTCTTCGATCGAGAGCCATTCCTTGGCGATATTGATGTAACGGAGTTGATCACTGATCAGGGTGCGGATCAGAACTACCCTGGATTCCTCCAGGCGGGCAGCATACCTGGCGCGCTCGTCCTCCGGCAATTTTTCGATGAGCAGCGCCTGTTCGAAGACGAGGTCCAGTGGGGCAAGTTCGGGATTGATGGAGAGGAGCATTTCACTGGAGGAAATGCCGCGTTCTGTCAACACTTCCTTAATGAGCGTTTCAAGCAACTCAAAGGGAAGGTGCCGGCTAAATAACAGGTCGGTGAGATGATCGCGTACGATGGAGAAGCGCATTTCCCACAGGTCGGTGGGTTCCTCGCTGTACGGATCGTCGATCCCTTCCAGTTTTTGCGACTGGATCGCGTTATCGCGCACGCGCGCTTCGAAGGTTTTTGTGTCGAGGATCAGATGGGAGAATAATTCCTCGCGCATACGGGCGCGGATACGAGTGGCGAGGATCGGATACTGGGCGAGGGCCAGGGTCACGTTGAGCAGTTTTTCTGAGGTGTTATTTGAAAAATCCATCATCGGTAATTATTTCTAGAAATAAATATCCTTTTGAAAAAGATATCCCCTCTCCGGCGTAGAGAGGGGACGTGTGAACGGGGTCGATCAGCCGAGGTGCATGGGCATAATGACGTGGACAAAGTCCTCGTCACCCATCGGGCGGATGACACCGGGGGAGTTATTGGCATTGGTTTCAAGCGCAACATTGGGCGAATGGATCACATCCAGTACCTCACGCAGGAAGCGCACGTTGAAGGCGATGAGTAATCCGCTGCCCTCGACGTTGGCTTCCACGGAGATATCGCTTTTGCCGGTCTCCTCTGTTTGGGAGTTGATCTCGACCTTGCCCGGTCCATCTTCACCGGGGAGGATGTCCAGACGAATGATATTGTTGCCCTCGCGGGCGATCACCTCAGCCTGTTTGCAGGCTTTCAGGAAAGCCGGGGTGGAAATGATCGTTTTGGTTTTGGCGCTCTTGGGAATGATGGCCTTGTAATCGGGGAAGTTGCCATCGATCAACTGGGAGACCAATTCGGCGTCCTTGAGGCGGAAAATGACCTGACCGCGGCCGGACGGAACGATCATGCGCACCGCTTTGTCCACGTCGCTGAAAATACGCGCCAGCTCGTTCATGGCGCGGGCGGGAATGATGATCGAAATGTCCTGTGAAACCGGGCTGGAAAGGTTTTCCTTGCGCACCGAAATGCGGAAGCCGTCGGTGGCAGCCAGGGTGATGCCGTTCTCGACCACGTCCATCTTGACACCCTGCAGAACGGGGCGGGCTTCATCGGTGGAGGCAGCGAAGGCAACCTGTTGGATCATGTCCTTGAAATCAGCCAGGTTGAGTTCAATCCCCTCACCGGGGTCGACCACGGGCATGGGCGGAAAGTCCTGCGCGTCGATGCCCTTGATATCGTGAATTGAGGCGTTGCAGACCAGGTTGATGGTCTGGGTACGCTCATCGAGGGACATGACCACGTTGTCAGGCGGGAAAGTGCTCACGAGGTCGACAAGGGTGCGGGCAGGGATGGTAACGGAGCCTTCCTCATCGATGTGCGCAGGAATCCAGCAGGTGATACCCAGTTCAAGGTTGGTGGCGGACAGGCGCAGACGCCCCTCGTCAGTCGCCAACAGCACGTTTGCCAGCACCGGCAGGGTGCTGCGGGGGGATACGGCGCGGCTGACGATGCTCAGCCCGTGCGCGAGATGTTGTTGGGTGACGGTTACTTTCATGGGCGCCCTCTTTTCTGGTGAGTTTGTAGTATTGAGTATACAACGAGAAAGGTAAAAATTCCAGTAATCGTATAGGTCGAAGGACTTAGAGGATGTTGTACAATCTTGGTGAATGACAAGGAGGAAGGAAATGGCAAAAAAGATGATTGCAGTGGAAAAATGGGATTTTCAGCCGCTCACCACCGAGCGGTGGACTGACTTTGAGACCCTGTTCGGTCCGAACGGGGCTTGCGCGGGCTGCTGGTGCGCGTGGTTCCTGATGACCAACCGGGAATTCACGGAGGCGAAAAAAGAAGGGCACAAGCAGCTAATGCGAGACCTCGTTGAGGAGGGGATTGAACCGGGGATCATCGCTTACGCGGACGGAGTACCGGCGGGCTGGGTAGCGCTGGCGCCGCGCGAGCGCTACAAGCGGCTGGCGACCTCAAAACAACTGGGGGCAGTGGATGACGAGCCGGTGTGGTTGATCCCGTGCTTTTTTATCCAGCGCGATTACCGGCGGCAGGGAATGATGACCAGATTGCTCACTGCGGCGATCGATTACGCCAGGGGCAAGGGCGTGAAGACGTTGGAGGCTTTTCCGCTGGATGTGGATGAGAAGATCAATTCCATGAGCCTGTTCAGCGGTAAATCCGCGGTTTTTTATGAATTAGGATTTAAGGAAGTGGCGCGGAGGGATTCCCGGCCGATCGTACGCCTGAAATTGTGATTATTTCGAGAAAGAATTAGATTTTTGGTAGAAATAAATCTCCCCACGATGCCGTGGGGAGAAATGTTATAATCTGTGTGCCGAAGGTGGGAATCGAACCCACATTCCCGAGGGAACACGATTTTGAGTCGTGCGCGTCTGCCAATTCCGCCACTCCGGCGAGTACGGAACGAGTATATCTGACAAATTCACAAGGGTCAAGGGAAACTGTTATGCGACTAGGAATCATTGGATTACCCCAATCAGGAAAAACAACGCTTTTCAATGCGCTTACCCGCGCCACGCAGCCAACCGGCGCCACCGGCAAGATAGAGATCCACACCGCGGTGGTGGACGTGCCGGATAACCGGGTGGAAAAACTGGCCGAGATGTTCAAACCGAAGAAAACGATCTTCGCCAAGGTCACCTACGTGGATATCGCGGGGTTGGATGGCAGTGCGGGCAAGGCGGGCATCTCGGGTGCACTTCTCAACCAGTTGGCGCAGATGGACGGCTTCATTCAGGTGGTGCGCGTTTTCGAGGATGATAATGTGCCGCACGTGAACAATTCGGTTGACCCGTTGCGCGATATCCAGAACATGGAAAGCGAATTCGTGCTGAACGACCTGATCCAGGTGGAACGCAAACTGGAACGGTTGCAGGAGGAGAAAAAGAAGGGCGCAGGCAGGGAAAAAGGGCTGATCGAGCGCGAACAGGTGCTGTTCGACCGCCTGCATGAAAGCCTATCGAATGAGATCCCCTTGCGGGACATTGAGATCGACAGTGAAGAGGACAAGCTGCTCTCCGGGTTCGGCTTCCTGAGCCGCAAACCGATGTTGATCGTATTGAACCTGTCAGAAGGGCAGGCAGCCCCGCAGATCGACTACCCGCATCAGCACAGCATGGTGAGCGCTCTGCAAGGGAAATTGGAGATGGACATTGCCCAGCTGCCGGCGGAGGAAGCGGAAATGTTCCTGGCTGAGTACGGCATTGAGGAACCCAGCCTGAACCGCATGATCCGTCTCTCCTACGACCTGCTGGGGCTGCAATCCTTCTTCACTGCGGGGGAGGATGAATGCCGGGCGTGGACGGTGCACAAGGGCGCAAGCGCGCCTGAAGCCGCCGGGGAGATCCACACCGACCTGCAGAAGGGTTTCATCCGTGCCGAAGTGGTGGCTTATGACGATCTGATGGCTTTGGGGAGCATGCACGAAGCCAAAACGCACGGTAAACTGCGCATTGAGGGCAAGGAGTACATCGTCAAAGACGGCGATGTGGTCAACATCCTGTTCAACGTGAAAAAATAATTGGAAATTGAATAAAACAGCCTCGCGAGAGGCTGTTTTTGGTTAATCCAGGGTTCCGAAGGAGCTTTGCAGTTCCGCCAGGTCGACGCGCGAGGTGAGGTCGAGGCTGAGCGGGGTGACCGAGACGAGTTTCTCACGATAGAAGGTGTGAACATCTGTTTGCGGGTCGGCCAGGTCATCGGGGTGCGGATTGCGTGTGGCATCTATGCGGGGAACACCCCCGGTCCCGGCGGTGTCCTTCAGGAAGGGCACAAAGTAACCGTGCCTGGCGAGACGGGTGACACGCCAGGGTGTATCGGGGGTGGCGTGCGCCGGAACGTTGACGTTGAGCACGTGCACATCAGCGGGCATTTTCTTCTCGAGGAGGAGGCGGGCAAAGCGCCGGGTGAAGACAGCAGCGGTGGAAAAATCAATGTCGCGTGAATACCCGAGGTAGTCCTCGTTATGCAACTCAAGCGAGACTGAAAGGGCGGGGATGCCGTGGGACGCGGCTTCAAGCGCGGCGCCGACCGTACCCGAAAGGGTAATATCGGTGGCGGGGTTTTCGCCGTAGTTGATGCCCGAGACCACCAGGTCAGGCTTGCGCTTGAGAATGGCGAAGATTCCGTATTGCACGGATTGAGCGGGTGAACCGCCCACCGCGTAACAGGTCCATTCCTGGTCGCCGATGGTGAGGATGGTGGGTTTGATCTCTCCGTCCGTCCAGGAGGGCACACTGCGCCCGGCGCCTGAATGCTGTTCGCGCGGGGCGGCAACGGTGACGAAGCCGATCTTTGAAAGTTCGTGGGCGGCGGCCCACAACCCCGGTGAAAGGATACCATCGTCGTTCGAGAGCAGGATCTGTGGTCGATTGTTCATAGTTGTACTTTTCCTATCTGTATAAAAAAAAAGAGCGGCAAACCGCTCTTTTTGAGTGCCCCCGGAGTAATTCGAATACTCAACCTTTTGCTCCGCAAGCAAACGCTCTATCCAATTGCGCTACGGGGGCTTGCCATATGAGCGAATGAAATATAACGCATCCAATCTAAATCGTCAAGGCAATCGCGGACTGCGGGGGAGATACACATCTAACAGGTGCTGATCCGGTCCGGAAAAGCATCAATCGCCTGGGTGAGGGGGGCACCCAAGCGATTGATAGTAGTATTCTAAAATATTTTCAAAATCCTGTCAAGAGGATTTTTGCACTGAAATCCACTTTTTTGTTGAGTATTTCAAAAAGAGACCCGATCGGGTCTCTTGTGTGTTCGAGGGGTGGATCACT
>CAYWVP010000075.1:0-8109 GCA_964461605.1 uncultured Anaerolinea sp. | reverse complement strand
CCGTCAAGTTTTGGCATGACGACGTCAAGGATGATCAGATCCGGCATGTTTTGAGAAATGGCTTCAAGGGCTTCTTCACCATCAGACGCAGATTCGATCTGGTATCCCTCCTGCTCAAGGTTGACCTTCAAGAGCCTGACGTATAAGGGTTCATCGTCAACAACTAGGATCCTTGTACTCATCAATTCCCTCCCTTCGTTTTCTTGGCCGGGTTCGCGTCCCGGGGTAATGCAATCCTGAAAGAAATTCCTTTTCCCTTTGTGGAAAAGATGCTCATTTCACCATTGTGGCTTTCGATGATCTGTTTGCAAATAGAAAGTCCGAGCCCTGATCCCCGAACGCCATGTGAATTCTCAGGAACCCGGAAAAACCTTGAAAACACCAATGACAGGTACTTTTCATCAATCCCTGGCCCGTCATCTGAATATTCCATGATCAACCGGTTGTCTTCCGGGTAGGCTTTGATGGTGATAACGGCGCCAGGAGCATATTTCGTGGAATTATCAATCAGGTTATCGATTACCTGGGCGATACGGCGGGCATCACCGTTGATCGCCGGTAAAGAATCCGCGATCTCAACACGGAAAATCTGACCGGGATTGTTCAACGCTGCCCGGCTGACTTCATCCCTGATGATCGAATCAAAGCGCAGCATCTGGAAATTGAAACGCATGTTACCGCTTTGCAGGCGTGAGGAATCCAGTAGGTCATCGATCAGTTCACTGAGATTACTGGTCTCACGGTCGATGATCTCCAGAAAATCCTTCTGGGTTTTCTTGTCCCATTCTGTGTCTTCACGCAGGAGGGTGGTGGTATAGCCCCGGATGAAACCAAGCGGATTGCGCACTTCATGAGATATGGTGCTGATGAAGTCTCCCTGCAGCGCGGTGTAGGTGCGTTGTTTTTCCAATTCAATTACCAGTTCATCCAGCGATTTTTGACGCACGAGTGAGGTGACCTGAACAGCCAGGAATTCAGCAAACTCCTGGCTTCCGGTTTCATATGGTGGTCCGCCAAAGCGAATGAAAACCAGTGCTCCTGCCTGTGCCTCCGAAATAAATAGTGGAATCCCCAGTATAAATGGGGCTTTGAGGCGGTCGACCTGATCGTTGACGGGAACTTCCTCCCGGATGATCTTTTTCTCCGTGATGACGCGATTACCAACCGTCTCTCCCCATGAGACATCAGCTTCTTTTGATCTACCGCGTCCAGTGGCGCGTGCATAGACCACGTCAATGTTCCCCGAGATTGTCTCAGACAGATAGACTGCCACATTGTCAAAAATGAAAAAATCCCGGGAAAAAATTAATATCTGATCCAGTGCACTTTTCCAGTCCTGGTTTTCGGCGATGATCTTATAGATCTGTAGCAGTTTTTCCTTGTCCAGTTCCTGGAATAAGTAGCCTGTTGTCATGATAATTGATTATACAATAAACCTTCAATGAACGAGTGGAAGTGTGAACTGAAAGCAGCAACCCTGACCCGGAGCGGTTTGAACTTTGATCTCAGACCCATGCGCTTCGATGATACGCCGGGCAAGCGCTAACCCGATACCCGTCCCGCCATGGGGTCGATTGGCCTTACCATCAAGTTGATGGAATGGCTGGAAAGCGTCGGCAACCTGGGTTTTGGTCATACCTGGACCATTGTCATCAATCGCAACAAGCGCATGATCTCCGATTACTTTCAGGTGGATCGAAACCGTGGCTGTGGAATTGGAAAATTTTATCGCGTTGTCGATGAACTGGTTGATGACCCAGGCGATCTTGTCCCTGTCAGCTTTGATCGTAATACTATCCTGTTGAGCATCCAGGATGATCTTTAAATTCCTGTTATTTGACAATCCGGTGTAACGTGCAATGACCAGTTCGGTTGCTTCTTTTAGTTCGAAGGTTTCGTAGCACAACAGTAATTTACCGTGTTCAGCGGATGAGAACATGATCAGGTCATCGATCAACCCTTCCAGGCGATCTGTTGAGTGCTGCATGATCGCGAGACTAAGCGTCGCGTCTGGAATTGAGTCTATTCCCTTTGAATTGAGCAGCAGGTCGATGTAACCCTTAATGTGAGTCAATGGAGTGCGCAACTCGTGCGAGATGGCAGAAACGAAATTACTCTTTAACAGGTCTAACTCGGAAAGTTTTTGATAAGCGACCTCGAGTTCTGCTGTCCGTTCAGCAACACGTGCCTCAAGCGTACGGTTCGACTCAAGCAGAGCCTGTTGAAATCTGAGGATCTGTTGGGTAATTGCCTGGTTGAGTGATTCCCGGGAAATGTAGCCCATGTTGATGAGCAGCTCACCGATACGTGTCCAGGATCCTCGCGTGGAAATGCGTTTTTGTTCTTCAATGGCGTCATTAAGCTGTTCTTCGGTGATCAATCCATCAGAGATCAGCACTTCGCCCAGGCGGGGAACCAGTATTTCCGGGGATAGGGCCATCATCTTTCCTCCATGATCATTGATCTGCCCGATAAACCCACATACCATCCACCATTACCATGTCCGGTTTGACCGAATGTAATTCACGCGGTGGAATTGAGAATGGATCCTGATCCAGCACCAGCAGGTCGGCCATTTTTCCCGCTGCAAGGCTTCCCAAATTCTCTTGTTGACCGGTTTGGATCGCCGGATTCATCGTGTAACCCATTATGGCTTCGTCCAGGCTGATGCATTCTTCCGGATACCAGGGTGCTTGCCCCTCCAGTGCGTTCCGGTTCGTGCGGTTTACCGCGGCGTGCATTCCCCAGAAGGGGTTCGGGCATTCCACCGGGGCATCGGATCCAAAAAGCAACCGGGTGTTTCGCGATAGAAGCGATTGCAGCGGGTAGGCATATCGGGCTCGGCTGCCCCACTTCCGGTCAGCAGTGGTCATATCCTGGTATAGATGTACCGGCTGCATGGATGCCCATATCCCCATGCGGGAGGCTTTTTCCAGGTTCTGCGGAGACAGGAGCTGCAAGTGTTCGATGCGGTGTTGCAGGCGGGGGAGGTCATGTTCTTCTTCATAGGCGCGAAGCATGGCAAACCCTTCTAATACTTCCTGGGTAGCGAGATCGCCAATGGCATGTACCGCGAGGGGTAAGCCGTTTGTGCTGGCGAGGCGGCCACTTTCCAGGATATCTTCTGCTGTCAGGAGCAACGTACCGCGATTGGTATCGTCTCCTTCGTAGGGCATCAACATTGCCGCTGTTTGCGGACCGAGTGCACCATCTGCGAACATTTTTACCGATCCGATGTGAAGGTGAGGACTGCCGAAACCACTCCTCAACCCTAAGCTCACAGCCTCTTGCAGCTGTTCCACCGGCAGCCCTTTGCTCACCCGCAGCGTCAGTTTTCCTGCCTGATCCAACTCCTGCAACGCGCTGAAACAAGGGATGCGATCGAAATCATGCACCGCGGTAATGCCAAATCGATGCAACTTTTGCTGCGCAGCAAGAAGGCTTTGTTTCAATCGAGGGCTGCTAAGCGCCGGAATGATCTTTTCAACGAGATTGACTGCATTTTCAAAAAAGATGCCGGTAGGATCTCCTGCTGCATCGCGCTGGATGGTACCCCCGGCAGGATCGGGTGTGTTGCCATCGATGCCGGCCATTTCCAAGGCCAGCGAATTTGCCCATGCGCAATGCAGGGACATATCAGTGAGGTATACCGGGTGAGCTGGAGCGACTGTGTCAAGTTCTGAGGCAGTTCCAAATCCACCATACCACAGGTTCTGATTCCAACCGTGCCCCCGGATCCATTCTCCAGGCGGGGTTTCCTGTACCCTGCTTCTCACACGATCCAGGCATTCTGCACGGGAAGATGTCGCGCAATCCACCATGCTTAATGAAAGTCCGTACAGTTCAAGATGTATGTGGGAATCAGTCAGACCAGGCATCACATAACGACCGCCAAGGTTGAACTGAGCCACGCCTGGTGCGCCAAGGTGCAGGATCTCGGCATCGGAGCCTATGGCGAGAATGCGCTGATGGTCAATGGCAAGAGCGGTTTGATCAGGGGAACAATCATGCAATCTGCCGTTGTACAGGAGGAGCATTTTTACTCCAGTAAATTGTCGATCAGGCTATTCAATTCTTCTTCTGAATAATAATGGATGGTGATGGTACCGCCTTTACCGCTGGGATGAAGGTTGACCTTCGTTCCAAAGCGACCGCGCAGTCTTTCCTCAATTTCCTGGATCAATGGATCGACCGGCTTAACCGGAGGGGCGGGTGGTTTTTCTCCAGCCAATTTACGCACCAGTTCTTCAGTACGGCGCACATTCAATTCCTGTGCGAGGATGGTTTGCAGTGCCGCAATCTGTGCTTCTTCAGTTTGCAGACCAAGCAAGGCGCGTGCGTGCCCTTCAGAGATCTTCTGGGCTGCCAGGGCTTCCTGGATGACCGCGGGTAGGTTGAGCAAGCGCAGCGTGTTGGTAACCGCTGTCCGGCTCTTTCCCATTTGAGCAGCAAGACCTTCATGCGTCAGGTTAAATTCATCAACAAGCCGTTTGAATCCCCTGGCAGTTTCCAGTGGTGAGAGATCTGCGCGTTGGATATTTTCGATGAGTGCTTCGGTCAATCGCTGTTGTTCAGTAACCGTGCGGATGATGACGGGTACTTTTTCCAGACCAGCGAGTTTGGCTGCGCGGAGACGCCTTTCTCCGGCGATGAGAATGTAGTTACCGGAAATCAGATCGTGCGAAACGACAAGCGGTTGGAGGATGCCGTGTTCACGGATCGATGCGGCCAACTCAACCAGGTTTTCTTCATTGATCACGTCGCGTGGCTGCTGCGGGTTTGGAATGATCATCGAAAGGGGAACATGACTATCTGCAGGGGCGGCCGGGCTGGTGAAACCAGCTGGAATGAGGGCGTCCAAACCTTTTCCGAGACCGGATTTTTGTGCCATTAATTCCACCTATCCCAGGGGCGGGGCTGAGAAGCCCCCATCCTGATTCAGAAGTTCCAAGGTCAAACCTGCGTAGGCTTTCGCTGGGTTGGATTCGGGTGCGTACTGATTGATGGGTAATCCATACGAGGGTGCTTCAGCCAGGCGCACAGAGCGGGGTATGACAGAATCATACACCAGATTGGGGAAGAACTTGCGCACCTCCCGTACCACATCGGCGGAAAGGTTTGTGCGGCTATCGAACATGGTCAGCACGACACCGCGAATGCGTAACTCAGGGAAGAGATTTGTGCGCACGAGGTTCAGGGTTTGGGTAAGTTGTCCGATGCCTTCCAGTGCCAGGTATTCACATTGCACCGGAATGATCACCCCATCCCTGGCAGCCACCAGGCCGTTCACAGTGAGCAGGCTGAGTGAAGGCGGGCAATCGATTATGACGTAATCATAGCGATCGAGAGCCGGCGTTATGGCATCGCGCAAGCGGTACTCGCGACCAGAGAAGTTGATCAGCTCAATCTCCGCACCGGCCAGGGCGGGCGAGGAGGGCAGGAGAGATATTTTCAACTTGGGATTGAGTAGAATGTTGGGTAAAATCGGTTCTGCGCCGATGAGAATCTCATACGTACCGCCCTTGACTTCGTATTTGTTGATGCCAAGGGAGGATGTGGCATTTGCCTGGGGATCAAGATCGACCAACAGGACCTTTTTGCCGAACTGACCCAGGTAAGCACACAGGTTGATCGCGGTGGTGGTTTTCCCAACACCGCCCTTCTGGTTTACAAGGGTTAATACACGGCTCATTTTATCGGGTGCTCAACGATCTGAGTTGTGAACTGAGAGACTTCTGCAGGGGTTGGAACACCCTGGATTCCGACGCGGGTTACGGAATTGGCCGCTACCAACGTGGCGACTTTTACTGCTTCCCATGGATCGCGCGTTTGAAATAACTTAATGAAGAAAGCTGATGCGAAAATGTCGCCTGCACCGACCGGATCGACTTCAACCTCCTGGGGAGGTCTAAAGTAGCGCACATCTCCGTTCCAGTAAACGCGTGACCCGGCTGCGCCTTCTGTTACTACCAGGATGGGCAGTTGTGCGGCGAACGATGCGACCACATCTTCATTGCCGCGAACATCTTCGATGCTCATCACCGCAGCCTGGATGTACGGAAGAACCTTACCTGCCTCATCCCAAGGCTTGTAACTCACCACGCCCTCTCCGTTCCAGCCGCGCATCCATCCCTGCGGGGTGATGCCGGTGAGTGAATTGGGAAAGGACCGCGCCAATTCCGGGCTGATCTCTCCGGTGAGGGGACCCAGGTGAACGATAGGGGTGTTGCGCCAGGCGGGCGGTACATCTTCCAGCTCGAGGGCATCTGCTACATGCAGAATGTGCTGGATCCTGCCTTCAGGGGTGTAGGTGTTGCGGAATGTGCTGGTGTGAGGGGAATTCTTGCGGGCGATGGAGATGCCCGAAAGCAGATCAAGTTGGAGATCAGGCGAACAGGCGGTAACTATGCCAACACGCTGCCCGAAGGCCTGGGCGGTCAGCGATGCGTAGGAAGCGGTTCCCCCGAGTTTTAGTCCGTCAGGTGTAACATCCTGTGTGATATGACCAATGATCAAATAATCAACAGGTTCGATCTTGGCGAGATTCTGCATTGGCTGGACAAACCGATCTATGGTTGGGATTTAAATTCGTTATCATCCAGTTCCGGCTGGATGTCTTCATCTTCGATTTCAAATTCGACATCTGTTTCTGCTTGATCTTCGTCCAATGGTTCAGGTTCGAGGATTGATTCAGTTTCGGATATTTCTACCGGCATACCGGGCACTGGGGTAGCGCAAAAGGGGCAGATGTTCCAGGGCAGCTCGATCAAGTGACCGCAGGATTCGCAGGTTTTCTTCAGTACCGTACCACAACCGGGGCAAACGATCCAATCGGGCTGCAAGTGACGCTCACACCCGGGGCAGAGCGCGGCGCCTTCGATCGCCTGAAGCAGGGCTTCCTCTTCAAGTGCGCGTTGATATTCCTCTTCCAGGGTATGCCCGGGGCGCAGGACAAGGTAGATCAGGAAACCGGGAAGGAAAAAGACGGTAACGACAACCACCGCGATAATACGCAGGACACGGTCACGGCTGCGTTTGCGGATATCCCGGTTCGTCCAAAAGATCAGGCTGAGCCAGAGAGCTGCCAGGAAGGCGGCGGAAAATCCGACGGCGAAAGTAGTCAGTTGTTTGAGAAAAGAAGGATCAAGACTCATTTGCGCTCCATGCTGAAATTATAGCATGGATGGAACCGCCCTGCCTCTGAACGGAGGGGCTTGCGTGAAAATGATGGTTGTTATATAAAACTATGAGAAACGGGTGCCACTGGAGGATACAATGACGCGAGAAACGAGAGCGACATACCGCATCAAAGACCTCTCCGAGGACGAACGACCGCGCGAGAGGTTGGAGCGCAACGGTCCGGAAGGATTGTCGAAAGCCGAGCTGCTGGCGATCCTCCTGCGGGTGGGTGTGGAGGGGGAAAACTCGATCCAACTGGGTGAACGCATTCTCTTCGAACTGGGCGGTTTGCGCGGGATACAACGGGCAAGCTTTGCTGAAGTGTGCAACATTCATGGCCTGGGACCGGCCAAAGCCGCGCAGATCAAAGCCGCCATTGAGCTGGGCAGGCGGTTGACACTCGAAGCACCCGAATTGAGCGGCGCGATCAGCTCCCCGGCGGACGCGGCTGAACTGGTGCGCTACGAAATGCAGGGACTGGTGCAGGAGCAGTTGTGGGTCATTCTGCTTGACACGCGCAACCGCAAGATCTGGATTGATAAGGTTTACACGGGTTCGCTGAACGCCTCGATGGTGCGGGTGGGGGAGTTGTTCCGCGCGGCGATTCAACGCAGCGCGGCGTCGGTCATCCTGGTGCACAACCATCCCAGCGGTGACCCGAGTCCCAGCCTGGAGGACGTGTCGCTGACGCGGGCGGCAGTGGAAGCCGGCAAACTGATGGACATCGAGGTGCTGGATCACCTGGTCATCGGTCATGGCAAATTTGTGTCGATGAAGGAGAAGTCCCTGGGTTTCGCGTAAATATTTTAGCTTTCGTTGACAAAAAAGAGGGCTTATAGTAAGATATGCAGCGCTGGCGAGGTAGCTCAACGGTGGAGCAGTGGACTCATAAGCCATTGGATGTGGGTTCAAATCCCACCCTCGCCACTA
>CAYWVP010000074.1:0-8233 GCA_964461605.1 uncultured Anaerolinea sp. | reverse complement strand
GGATCGGTCGACTTGACCGATCCTGTTTTATCACCTACTATTGTAGAAAACTTAAGGAATTATTCATGCATGGATTACGCCGTTGGGCTAACACGGATAGTGAAAAATTCAATCTGACCTGGCCTTTGATCAAACGGGTGTATCGCTACGCCCGACCTTATGGTTCCCGACTGGCCGGCATCCTGTTGATCATCCTGGTGACATCGGGTCTGCACCTGTTAAACCCGCTGATCATGCGCGAGATGATTGACAATACCATCCCGTCCGGGAACATGAGCCGGTTAATTCTGCTGGCTGTGGCATTGCTGGTGATGGCTTTGCTGAATAACGGTTTGCACGTGATCCAACGCTGGTTGAGTTCGGCGGTTGGTGAGGGGGTGATCAGGGACCTGCGAATCGCGCTGTACTCACATTTGCAGCGCATGTCCCTGCGGTTTTTCGTCAACACCAGGGTCGGCGAGTTGATGAGCCGGTTAAATAACGATGTGGTCGGTGCACAGAACGCGATCAGCAACACGATCGTGTCCATCCTCTCACAACTGGCGCAGGTGGTCGCTGTGTTAGTTACGATGTTTGTGCTGGAATGGCGTCTGACTTTGATCAGCCTGGTGGTTGGGCCGCTTTTCCTGCTCGTGGCGCGTAAACTGAGCGTCAGGCTGCGCGATATTGTCCGGAAGCAGTTGGAGGCGAATGCCTCGATGAACGCGCTCATGAACGAAACACTCAATATCGGCGGTATATTTCTGGTGAAACTTTTTGGACGCCAGGGCATGGAGACCGAGCGCTTCACAAACCGCGCCAACCAGGTAAGAGACCACGGGATTACCCGTGCGCGAACCGGATCGGTATTTGTGGCGATCAGCGGGTTACTGGTGGCAGTGGGGACCGCGCTGGTGTATGGATTGGGCGGATATTTTGCGATCAGCGGCGTCTTCACCATTGGAACGATCGTGGCTTTCAGCGCTTACCTGGTCTCCCTCTACGGCGCGGTGCAGGGTTTGGCAAATGCGCCGGTTGACTTTGCGTCATCAATGGTTAGCTTTGAACGGGTGTTTGAGGTGATCGACCTGCCGATTGAGATCGAAGAGAAGCCGGATGCTGTGGAATTGAATGTGGTTAAGGGAGAGATCAGCTTTGACAACGTCACCTTTGCTTATGAGGCAGGGGATGAGCAGTTCCTCAGTGACGTCCGCCGGTATGGCAGCATTGACAGCGTCACAACCACTCTTTCAGAAGGTGCAGCCGAACCCGAAGAGGATCATCGCTCGCAGGCTCGTGGGAACGCGCTTGAAGAGGTCAGCTTTCATGTCAAACCCGGTCAATTGACCGCTCTGGTCGGTCCAAGTGGCGCCGGAAAAACCACGCTCACTTATCTCATTCCGCGGTTGTACGACCCGACCAGCGGCAGCATCAAAATTGACGGGACCGACCTGAGGAATTTCAAAATTGAATCTCTCTCCAGGCAGATCGGTATGGTTACACAGGAAACCTACTTATTTCACGATACCATCCGCACCAACCTGCTTTATGCGCGGCTGGATGCCACGCAGGAGGAACTCGAGGAAGCCTGTAAAGCGGCCAATATCCACGATTTTATCCGGGAAATGCCTGATGGTTATGACACCGTGGTGGGAGAGCGGGGATACCGCCTGAGCGGCGGAGAGAAACAACGTCTTTCAATTGCCCGTGTCATTCTCAAGGATCCACGCATACTGGTGTTGGATGAAGCTACCAGCAGTCTGGACAGCGAATCTGAAGCCCTGATTCAGGAAGCGCTGGGGCGGGTGATGCATCAACGCACGAGCATCGTCATCGCGCACCGCTTGAGCACGATCCTTGCGGCGGATCTGATCCTGGTGATTGACCGCGGCAGGATCGTGGAAAGGGGAACGCATGCTGAGCTGCTTGAACTCAATGGTCTCTACGCCAGCCTGTATCACACACAATTCCGGAATTCTAATAAATAAAATACGAGCCCGGTACCAAGCCGGGCTCGTTTTGTGCTGCCAGTTTACGATCTAATGAGGGGTGTAATTCAGTTTTTGGGTAGTGCACGCGCCCTTCAGATCGTCTGCAGGGCAGATCGTGATTTCAGCCGTGATGTTCTTTCCGGTTGGATCGCTTGGAAATTCTCCGGGATCACAGGTTGAAACGATCATGGTGACACCTTTGCCGACCTCGGCAAGAGAGGCATATTTTGCTCCGGAACTCCACTGGGTAAAGCTGTTACTCTTGTGGACGTAGGGATCAGTCACCCCTTCCAGGTAATTGCGGATACGAAGTGATTTCAAGGCCAGCGCACCTGTGTTGGTGATGCTGAAGTTCGCAGCCCGTCCGGCACCGCATGCGGTCAGCCCGGCGAACTTCACTGAATAAACTGCCATGGGAGGAGGAGTGTTGGTAGCGGTGGGAAGCGGAGTGGGTACGGGTGTGTACACCGGGAGACCCGCGACGCTGCCTGTGATGGTTGACAATTCCTTCCAGATCCAGCAGCCACCGGTTTCAGATTGGGGCGCCTTCACAAAGAAGTAATCCCCGGCAGGATTGACACCGATCACTTCCACGACCGACCCGGAGCTGAAAGTGGTGATGACCGGGAAGTATGTGGATGCGCCTTTGCGGCAGTTGACATTGCCGTTCAGCGTCAGGGTAACCAGTTCCTGGGTGGGGGTGTTGGTCGGCACCTCGGTGGGAGGTGGAATGGTCACCGTGGCTGTGGGGGTTTCAGTTGGAGGTACAGATTGGGTCTGGGTCTGTCCAACGCTGTAAGCCACCGCGGTGAGCGTGCCGGCAACCAGGGTCTTCAGGTCTTCTTCCGGGATCGGCGCGACCTGCGTCGGTATGTTCTGACAGGAAGTAAGCATCAGGGCAAATATGGTAAAGAGGATGAGGAACAATTTGGTTTTTTTCATTTTTTGCTTCCTTTTCTATATTCTAATCCTTACCGCACTATGGAGTAAAGGTGATGACCTTGGTAACCGAGGTACCGTAACGACCATCCTTATTATAAAGGGTTACGCTGGCGGTGAATTCACGACCGGTGGGGTTGTAATTAAATTGTCCGGAGTTTACACAGGCGACCAGTGAGCCTTCGCCAATCATCAGATCAGCCTGCCCGTAATCCATGTCAATGATGCACGGATCATCAGATTTTACCCCCCTGAATAGATCGGCGGTGTGGAAGGTACTCCGCCGTGCACCTGTATCCGTCAGCAGCACCCGCACCGATTTCCAGATCAGACTGCCGGTGTTTTCAACGTAGAGGACGATCGCGTAGCTATCCTTGCAGACAATAAAACCATCGTAGCGGACGGTAAAATCAGCGAAAGCCGGGGTCTGTGTGGATGGATTCGCCGAGGTGGGGTAAGGTTGCGGGGTAAATTCTGGAAGGCGCGCGATATTACCCTGATGCACTGAAGTATGCCCCGACCACACCCAGCAATAATTGCTGAAATTATCGGGGTCACGCACATAATAATAGTTGCTGACCGGTTCTTGCGCCATCGCTTCAATCAGCTGACCTGCCTCGATCTGGAAGAGAGCAGAATACGTACTGTCGGGACCGCTGCGGCAGGAAGTGATCTCCTGCACGGTTAACCATACACCCGCCATTGTGGGGGTCAGGGTTGGCCTGGGGGTTGGTGAAGCAGTGGGGGTAACCGTCAGGGTGGGAGTGATGGAAGGAGTGATCGTTTCTGTTGGAATGATGGCGGTTAGCGTGCCGATAACGCCGGTCGATACCAGGCGTGCTGCAACTTCCGTCTGCACAATATCTCTTTTCACCTGAGCGCGGCTGCCCGGCAACGCACAGGACGAAAGGGCGATGCTTAATATCAACAGCGCCATCAAGAAAACCGGTCTTTTCATCGAGCAGTCTCTCTCGGGTTCATCATTTCCTATCATAACCATTCAAACCGATAAATGCAATAATGGAGGTGGTCGCGGTCTATTAATCTGCGTTTGATAAGGGTGCGGTATAAGGGGCAAAGCGGGGAAAACGCTCTGCCGTTGTGCGGTAGAGCCGTTCGCTCAATGGGCTGACCAGATAATCGTTCCCATTGCGGTGTAACAGCGGGATGCGGCGATGGATTTTCAGATAATATTCACGGGTTTCGCCGGAAAGTTCGATGTAGCTGTCCATGTCCTCCAGCCAGGTGTCAAAGATCCTGTCAAAAGTCGCCACGAACTCCTGCCGGAAGGCAGCGGTAACCAGGGAAAGGTTACTGATCACCCAGCACCGATTGCTGAATTCCCAATCGTAGGTCAAACCGATAAAGCGGTAATCAGATGTGAAGTAAGGATAAAAAGGAAACTGCCGGCAGCTGACTGAGCGGTGCTCCCGTTCACAATACGCCGGACCTTTGCAGGACAGCAGGCACAGGTGCGGCGGGGTTTGCTCAAGCAGTTGAGACCGGTTCGCTTCCTCTGATTTACATTCGTCACCCTGCCAGACATGCCAGAGATCCGTTTGCTTTTGCAGGTATTGCCATTCAGTGCGATACGCCACCGGTACCGCGCAACAGATATCGCAGCAGAACGGAATGCCGGCGGGATTATGCGGCGCACATTTCAGGCCGCAGTCGATCGCCGTGACCGGTGCGTTGAATGCGCTGTAAAGAACCTGGAAGTTAATGGGAGATCGTTGCGGCATGGTTTTATTTTCGCAGGGTTTGACCGGGTAAGTTCCGCTTGCGTCGGCTTACGCTGTTCCGCTCTCTTCCTCAACGGGTTGGAATCTTGCCTGGTGCCCCAGTTTGAGGTGAAGCAAATAATATGAAAGCACTGAAACCGCGCAAAGTGCACCGCCGATGTACCACAACAGGTTGGGATTGAGGTTGTCCAGGATCAGCCCGGCAGCCCCGGGACCGATGGTGGCCGGGATCGACCAGCTGACGCCGAACACGCCCATGTAGCGACCGCGCATCTCAACAGGCGCAAAACCCATCGCCAGCGTCTGGCTGGTGGGGACAACGATCATTTCGCCGATGGTAATGATCACGATCGCCAGAACAAAAAGCCAGAAAAGGTTAACAAACCCGAACATGGTGAAACCCAACATATAGAACAGCGTACCGAACGCCATCAGCCTGAAAGGCGGTTTGTTCTTGATCAGCCTGGTCATGCTGAACTGGAAAAGGATGACGACAATGGCGCTGGCAGTGAGCAAAAAGCCGTATCCTCCCGGATCAATACCGTGATTGTCCCGCAGGTAGACAGAGAGGGAATTGTACATCTGCTGGTAAACGAGCCCCATCAAAATGCTGGCCACCAGGAAGGCCATGAAGGCATAATCCTTTATAACAGAGCCGTAGCCTTTGAACGTCTCGAATATACTCTCAGGTTTGGCATCCGGATGGGCTTCCGGCTTGGTCTCGCTGATCAACAGGTAGAACAGGAAGGCCACGATGCAGCTGATGATCGCATCTATGATGAATAAGGCAAGATAAGACCGACCGGCGATAAAACCGCCGATGCTCGGACCGATGATCCAGGCCAGGTTGCCGACCACGCGCATGATCCCGAAACCCTCCTGGCGCTGATGCTCGGGGAGGATATCACCGATCATGGCATTGTGGGCTGGCCCGGCAACGTCTGAGAGGAGACCGATCACAACTGCCAGGGGAATGAGCGCTGAAAAGCTGTTGATGAATCCCAGGGTGAGCGTGCTGAGTGCACTGAAAACCAGCCCGAAGATGATCAACTTGCGGCGTCCGAACTTATCGGTCAATGCGCCGCCGATCATCTGCCCGACCAATCCGGCGATGGAGAACAATCCCAGCACGATGCCGGCTTCGGTCATCCCCACCTCAAATTTCTGGGTGATGTACAGGGAAAAGAACGGCCACAGCATGGTACCGCCGACGTGGTCAATGAAGGAAACACCCACCACCAGCCAGAACTTGCGCGGGAATTCTTTTGCGATCTTTTTAAGGTTTATATTCAACATCGGTAACCGCTTTCTCAGTCAGAAGAGAAATATCATACCACCTAAATTGGACGTCGGGCAGTGGCTAGCGTTCCAATGGAGTTTGTGCAATTCCTTTGATCCGGCTGAATTCAGGGCGTCAGACCGGATACATACATGGATCTTAGTGTTTGCAGCACAGCGGTCTCACGAGCCAGCCAGAAAGGCTCCTGCCAACCGGCTCGATTGCGCAGGTGCTGGTTGTTTTCAAGGGCTTTCTCCAGTGTCACCCAGGCTGGTGAGAACCCCAGGGCTTTTTCGTACCGGTCAAGCGATAGGGGGTAAGTAGCGGCATCCAGTTCGCACAGATAATAGAACGAGATCATGCGGAAGGTTGATCGACTGTCCACCGGCGAGATGTCGAGTTCGATGGTGACACCCAGCAGCGCGGTGATCCTGCTCAGCTGCCTGCCGGCCTCCTCACGCAGCTCACGGGCAAGCGCTTCAGCATGTTTCTCACCGGATTGAACTCCTCCACCAGGAAACTTGTAATCCCCGTCTCTGGCAGAGTAGACCATCAGCAACCTGCCCATGTCCTGTGTCACTGCGCGCACCGCGGTGCGCACAAAGTCGCGCTGCCGCCGGGTCTGACCCTGTCCGCGGATCAGGGCGAGGGTGAATGGATGGGGACACACTGATTGGTTGTAGATCATTCGATTGGATTCATCACCTGAAAACGTATAATAATAAAGATAACACGAAACCAACATGCTGCAGCAGGGAGGCATTAGTGGACGATATTCTTGTATCGATCATTGTGGTCATTGTGACAGGTCTTGTCATCATTGGTATTTTTCTGATCATAGGAAGGAAGAAGAAGCAGCGCGAGGCTGCCCTGCAACAACTGGCGTTGCACTCCGGCTGGCATTATGAAAAGATCAACCAGCCGCAAAAGAAAGGTTTCATCCTGCGCAGCGATGGTTGGACACTGGATTCTTTTATGGAAGGAACAGATCGACCGGGTGAGGCGGGCTCGTCCGATTGGTCTTTTACCAATAAGTGGAGCACTGACCGGATCACCCTGCCTGGTGAGCTGGTGATGATCGGACCTAAAACTCCCAATGTTCAATTGGGTCCACTTAATGGTTTAGGCAGCCTGGTGTTACAGAAAGCCTTACAGCATATGCTGGGCGCGGATGCGGAAAAGGCGGCTGACCTGGCCGAAGTATTTGTGGGCAGGACCTCCTTCCGCGACCGTTATTCAGTGTGGGCAACCAGCCAGGAGGCGGCTGAAAAAGCGCTGACTTACGAACTGGAAAATGAACTGCTTAATTGGCAACTGAAAGAGCCGCCAGTGCTGAAGTTCAACGATTACGGGGTGGAGATCACCACGCGGCAGGGAAAATTGGAAACGCCGGAGGAAGTGCGCGCGATGGTGGGGGCGGGAAAAGCCGTGCTCGGCGCTTAGGCGATCAGATACAGCCAGGCGATGTCAATTGCCAGGGTGATGAGGGTGATCACAAAACCCGGTTTGGTGTATTTCCAGAAACTCAGGTCTACCCTGTAGCGGGAGGCGGTTTCGGCGACGATCAGGTTGGCGACAGAGCCCAGCAGGGTGAGATTGCCGGCCAGGGTCGAAGCGGATGCCAGAGTCAGCCATCCGATGTGCGCGTTTTTAAGCACGGATACCAGCGGTTTGAGCAGCAGCACTGCGGGAACGTTGGAAACAAGGTTGCTGAGACCGGCTGAGATGAGACTGAGATTCCAGATATTGATCCTGTCGGCAAGGGTGTTCACATTGATCAGGCGGGCGGTTACCCCGCTGGTTTCGAGCGATCCGCTGACGATGAACAGAGCAGAAAAGAAAACCAGCAGGCTCCAGTCGAACTCCGCGAAGACGGTTTGCGGCTGGTGGCGGCGGGTGATGAGCAGCAGGCTGGCAGCCAGGAAAGCGGAAAGCGCGATAGGGGCGCCCGCCAGGAAAGCCGCCAGCAGGCCGGCGGTGATGAGCAGGGTTTTGATCAGCAACGGTTTTTGGACAGAGTCGAATTCCTGCTCAGGCAGGGTCTGCAGCGGTTTACGGTCGAAGTCGTACGGAAACATCTTTACCAGCACCAGCCAGATCACGCCCAAGCCAAGCAGCGCTACCGGGATCAAAGCCAGGGAAAAATCCACGTAAGAAATTCCAGAAGCGATACCGACGATCATGTTCTGCGGATTACCGGTGAGGGTGGCGGTGGAACCCACGTTCGCGGCGGTAGCCAGCGCGATGAGGTAGGGGATGGGGTTGCGCTTCATCGTGTCCATCAGGTTGATCAAAAAGGGGGC
>CAYWVP010000073.1:0-8261 GCA_964461605.1 uncultured Anaerolinea sp. | reverse complement strand
ACTTTCAGCGAACCCGGTTTTGATTTCAGGATCTCGCCCGTCTGGTACCAGGAGGATGGAATCTCTCCCACAGGCAGACCCAACGCTTTGGCTATCTCAAAACCCTTGATCTTGCCGCTAAATATGGCAGCAGAAGCCTCGGCGATCTCTTCCGCATCACCGGCCACAAAAGCCGGCACACCAAACTCCAGCGCTTTTTGGTGGAATTCGTTAACCGGGTCCAATCCTACAGCGATCAATACCGAATCACATTCAAAAGACAGCTCACTGCCGGGGATCGGTTTGAATTTTTCGTTCACTTTCGCAATGGTTACAGACTCCACCTTGTCGGTCCCATTTGCGGAAAGGATGGTGTGTGAGGTGTAGATCGGCACCCCCATCCGAACGAGCTTATCCTTGTGCACCTTGTAACCCCCGCACTCCGGCAGGGCTTCCACCAGACCGACAACTCCGATTCCGGCTTGCAGCGCATGGTACCCGGCGATCAGACCGACGTTACCACCGCCAACAATGAACAACTTCTCTGCTGGCTTGATGAGGTCACGGTTGACGAGGGTTTGAAAAGCACCAGCGCCATACACTCCCGGTAAAGTATTACCTTTGAATGCAAGAAACTTCTCGCGGGCTCCTGTGGCGACGAGGATGATCTGCGGTGTGATCAGGGCATAATCCTTGCCATCCCTCAACACACCTACTTTTTTATCGCTGTATACTGCCAGGCAGGTGGATTGAGTCCAAATGTTGATCGATCCAAGGGCTCTTACTTCATCTTCGAGCTTAGTCGCGATATCGATGCCCCTCGTTCCGGCATAGACTGCGTTTGTTGACCCGAAGAACCGGTGGGTTTGCAGTACCAGTTTTCCACCCAGGCGATGCTTGTCATCCAGTAAGATACACTCAACACCCAGTTTACCCAGTTCAATGGCAGCCGATAGACCTGATGGGCCACCACCAATGATCAAGACAGGGACATTAATCTCAGGGATGGGTCTCATGTGTGGCACGGTGGATACTTCAGGCAACACCGGGTGTCCTTCGTTGGGGAATACCAGCATGTTTTCGGTGACGAGTTCCATACAGGATTTCATTGGCTTGCCGTTCGCGACCACCATGCACTGGGAACACTGACCGTTGGCGCAAAAAATTCCCAGGGGCGAACCGTCTTTGTGATGATGACCAAAAACCTGGATGCCGTTAGCAAACAATGCTGCTGCGATCGTTTCCCCTTTGTGCGCTTTTAGCGGTTCATTTTTCCAATAAAACGTGATCTCTTCATACCCGGGAATCGGCAGGATCGGATGTTCCTTGATGCGGTGATCAGTCATCTACTATCCTCTTGAAACGAATAAATAAAAGCCTGGTGTGACAACATGTTGCTGGCTATGGAACGCAGTTAATTGTACCAAATCGCAAAATGTGCGCATATGCTTCGCACTGGTCAATCATCATGTCTGATCGAGGTAGCGATCGCGTGGACAGATAAGCACCCTCACAGCAAAACGCGTTAATGCAGTAAGCTGAGGAAGTGCTTAGTTGATTCATCGAGTTTCCATCCTCCGCGCTCATAAAATAATATTGTGAGAAACAAATACACCGGAAGATTTCCGGTGTATTTTCAATATCTACAAATAATCTTACTCATGTTTTATGCGCAAGAAGGCTTCAATAAAACCGTCAATGTCACCTTCCAATACCCCCGCCGCGTTGCCCACTTCGAACTCGGTGCGGTGATCTTTTACCATCTGATACGGATGCAGCACGTATGAACGGATCTGGCTGCCCCATTCTGCCTTCTGATACACACCGCGCAGATCTGAGACGTTTTTATCAGCAGCAATTTGGGCAAGATCTAGTAGGCGGGCGCGCAGCACACGCATGGCGTTCTCGCGGTTCTGCATTTGTGAACGTTCATTCTGGCACGAGACCACGAGACCTGTGGGAAGGTGGGTGATGCGGACAGCTGTCGCATTCTTTTGTACGTTTTGTCCGCCGGCGCCGGAAGATTTGTAAATGTCGATCTTCAGATCATCCGGTGAGATCACCACGGTTGGGTCATCCTGAACTCCCTCGGGTAATACCTCAACCTGCGCGAAGGAAGTGTGGCGGCGATGGGCTGAATCGAATGGGGACAATCTGACCAGGCGGTGAACGCCTTTTTCAGCCCGAAGGTAACCGTAAGCGTAGGGTCCATTTACAGCGATGCTGACGGTTTTGATGCCCGCTTCTTCCCCCTCGGTCTGGTCAAGGATTTCGGTGGAGAAACCACGCCTTTCGCACCAGCGCAGGTACATACGCTCCAGCATCGCAGCCCAATCCTGGGCATCCGTTCCACCTTCGCCGGTGTTGATGGTGAGGAGGGCGTTGCCCCGGTCATATTTGCCGCCTAACAGCGTCGCCATCTCCAACCGGCCTAACTCGGAGGTTATGAGGGTGATTTCTGCTTCAAGTTCCGGTTGCAGGGAGGAATCACCAAGTTCAGCAAGCTCCAACGAGTCAGAGATGCGTTTTTCCAGGTTTTTCCAGGTGGCAATCTCGTCCCTAAGGTCGGATAATTCCTTCATCAGTTGTTGGGCAACCCTGGGATCATTCCATAAAGCTTGATCTTCGCTCTTTCTTGTCAGTTCAACGAGTTGCTTTTCTTTCCCTGAGACGTCAAAGACGCTCCAGGAGGGAGTGGATGGATGTCAGGTTCGTTTGTAGTGTAGATACCAGGTCTTCCATAAAACCTCAATGCTTTATATTAGGATATTCTTGACGAACTCGTCACGGTCAAATGGTTGCAGATCCTCAGGCTGTTCACCCAGCCCGGCATAATAGATCGGTAGTCCCAATTCCTTTTGAATGGCAAACGCCATCCCGCCACGTGCTGAGGAATCCAGCTTGGTTAGAATGACACCGGTCGCGTTGACTGCCTGCTGGAACGCCCGTGCCTGCAGCAGGGCGTTCTGCCCGGTTGTGGCATCCAACACCAATAGTACGGCGTGCGGAGCTCCTGGTAGGGCTTTGTTGACCACACGAAGGACTTTTTTTAATTCTTCCATCAGGTTGTAGCGCGTATGCAGCCTTCCGGCGGTGTCAATCAAGAGGACGTCCATTTTTCGTGCGATTGCCGCCTGTACAGCATCGTAGGCAACTGCTCCCGGGTCGCTCTCCGGTTGCCCGGCGATGACGGGCAGGTTCAAGCGATCACCCCAAACCTGCAGCTGGTCAATGGCTGCTGCGCGGAAGGTATCGGCTGCGGCAAGCATTACTTTTTTCCCGTTCCCGGCGTAAATGTGACCCAGTTTGGCGGCTGTTGTGGTCTTGCCGGAACCATTCACACCCACCAATAGAATGACCGCGGGTTGGTGTTGCTCCAGGTTCATGCTTGCAGGTGGGAGTAGCAGATTGCGCAGTTCATTGGTCAGAACCTGCTGTAATTCGGCTGATTTCGTGATCCCCTGGTCAATGACCGCCTGCCTTAGGCGCGAGATCATCAGCTGGCTTGTATCCACCCCCACATCAGCCTGGATCAAAAGACTTTCCAGTTCATCCCAGGTATCCTGATTGACCTCTGAACCGCCAAAAATTGTGACAATGCGGCCGAAAGTTGCCTTGCGGGTACGATCAAGGCTTTCCCGCCATTTATTGAATAATTCACTCATAGCGAAAAGATTATATCACGCGTTGGTTTTCATCTGAAACGATGGCATGCCGCGCTGCCAGTTGGCCGCAACCAGCCTTTATATCAATCCCGCGGCGCAGGCGGATCGTGCATGTAATCCCTGATTCCTCTAGGGTACGTTTAAACTCCAGTGCCCGTTCCGTGGTAGTGGGCGCACCGGGGTATATTGGTGTGGGATTCAATGGGATGATGTTGACGTGACAGATCATCCCTTTGATCAGGGCAGCGAGTTCACGCGCATTATCCGCAGAATCGTTTATGCCGTTGATCAGCGCCCACTCGAAAGAAATTCGGCGTCCTGTCTGTTCTATGTATTCTCGACAAG
This sequence comes from uncultured Anaerolinea sp., assembly GCA_964461605.1. GTDB lineage: Bacteria > Chloroflexota > Anaerolineae > Anaerolineales > Anaerolineaceae > UBA6107. The sequence continues at coordinate 4,272 of CAYWVP010000073.1, read as the reverse complement.
CGGGAATGAGATCCTGCAAAGGATATTTGCGGTTTGTTGGGATCAGTTTGTTGCGCAGGGTGTCATTTGCTGCATGCAGGCTCACAGCGAGGTTTACCTGGCTCTTTTCTGCAGCAAAGCGCTTGATCATCGGGACAATCCCGACGGTGGAAATGGTAAAACGGCGCGCGCCGATGTTCATACATTTGGGATCATTGAGACGCTTGATGGCAGCCATGACCGCGTCGTAGTTATGGAAAGGTTCCCCCATGCCCATCACCACGATATTGGTAACGGTGCGGTCAAGTTTGGCGAGTTCACGCGCATAATGTACAACCTGTTCAACAATTTCGCCCGTACTCAGGTTGCGGTGAAAACCCAGCTGACCGGTAGCGCAAAAAACGCATCCCATCGCGCATCCGGCTTGAGAAGAGATGCATAAAGTTTCCCGTACATCGTAATGCATTAGAACAGTCTCGATCCTCGCTCCACCAGGCAGGTCGAACAGTGTTTTTATTGTCTCGCCGTCTGAGGATTCCAGCCGCTCGATCGCATTCAGGTGAGAAAAATCGATGTCCTGCAATAACCTTGTGCGCAGCGGCTTAGGCAGGGAGGATACCTGATCAGGATCTGCTGCGAAATGCGTGTAGATGGCCGACCATAACTGGTCGGCTCGATAAGCAGGTTCTCCAATACTCCGGAAATAATCCTTGAGCTGGTCAATTTCCAGATCGAAAAAATACAATTTATCCATTTTGCCACTCATTGAGCAGTTCCTCGAGGGATTCAGCGATCACGTCGACCGGGGGTTGATGAGATTCTGCTTCTACGCGTGTGGCGATCCCGGAAAGCACCAGGGCAGTCGGGCAGCCCAGCTTTTGCCCACCCAGGATATCAGTTTCCAGGCGGTCACCAACCACAAGCGTCTGGGAGGGTAAAGTCCCCAGTCTTTCGAGTGCAAATTCGTAGAGTGTCGGATTGGGTTTTCCGGCGATGATCGGTTTCACATCGGTGGATATTTCCAGCGAACCGATGATCGATCCGGCTCCGGGGATCAAACCTTCCGGGGTCGGGTAGGTGCGATCGGGATTTGTGGCATAGAAGGGTACACCGCTGCGAATGAGCAGGGTGGCGCGTTTCAATTTCTCAAAACTGATGCCGCGGTCCATGCTGGCGATCACCGCCACACAATTGCTTTCAGACTGATGGAAACCGGCGTTTTCAAGCGCTTGAACCAGTCCGGTCTCACCCACAACGTACACATTTCCTCCGGAAGGGAAACGCTTATGCAGCAGGTACGCCACAGCCATGGAGGAATTGACGACCTTCTCCTCCGGGATGTGCGCACCAAACCCGGACAGTTTTTCCACGTACTTCTGCTGGGTTTTGGTCGCGTTATTAGTTGCCAGTATGTAATCCAGCCCTAATTCCTGAATTCGGGAAAAGATCTGCGGCAGGTTGCCGATCGCTTCAGATTCTTTCCACAAAACTCCATCCATGTCCAGGATCAAGGCTTTTACTTGTTCACGTAGCTTCTGTTTCATAAACCCTCATAAAACGAGCCGGATAGCAGTTGCCACCCGGCTCGCAATTTGATCAGAAAATCAGTGTTGAGGTGGCGTCAGCACCTGGTCAACGATGCCGTAATCGACCGCCTGTTGGGCATCCATGTAGAAGTTCCGGTCGGTATCATGCTCGATCACTTCCATTTTCTGACCGGTGGATTCTGCCAGGATGTTCATCAACCGTGCTTTAAGGCGCAGGATCTCGCGCGCCTGGATCTCGATATCTGATGCCTGTCCTTCAGCACCGCCAAGCGGCTGGTGCATGTGAATGGTGGCATGGGGGAGAGCGTAACGTTTCCCCTTGGTGCCGGCAGCCAGCAGGACCGTACCGAAGGAGGCGGTTACGCCTACCGCAACGGTGCTGATCTTGTTGGGAACCATCTTCATGGTGTCGTAAATGGCGAGACCTGAGTAGATCTGTCCGCCGGGTGAATTAATGTACATCTGGATGTCCGCGTCAGGATCTTCGCGGCTCAATACCAGTAATTGGGCAACCACGGCATTGGCAACCTGGTCATCAATGGCGGTTCCGACAAATATGATACGCTCTCTAAACAAAAGCGAGTAGATGTCGTAAGCCCGTTCTCCACGGCCGGATGACTCAATGACCATGGGGATCACATTCTTATAATCAGGTAATTTCATTTTTTCTCCTGTAGTGTCTTATAAAGCGGCTCTGATTACTCTTTGCCTGTCTCAGTTTTGGCAGCGCGTTTTTTGGCTGCGGGTTTGGTCTCTTTCACTTCTGCTTCAGCAGTGTCAGCTGTCTTCGTGGATTTCCGGCTGGTTTTTGGTTTTGTGACTTTTGTTTCTTCTGTCGTGCCGTCTACTGCTGCTGTTTCCACCAACTTACCGGTGGCTATTTCTTTAATGCGTTCAAAGACCTTACGGTTCATCACCCGGGAAGCGGCTTCCATGGTGATCATGTTGACGAATTCCTTGTTCTTCAATTGCTTTTCCAGCGCTTTGGGATCGGTGTTCTGCTGCATTTCCGCCAGCATACCGGTGGCTTCAGCCTGCAGGTCTTCGTTCTCAAGTTTGATGGCTTCCACCCTGGATAACTCCTGCATCACCAGTGACTTGGTGAGGTTTTTCGCGGCGGCAGGTTTAACCTCGTTTTCCATCCACTCTTCTTTTTCTTTCTTGATGGTCTTGAGGTAGGTATCCAGGTCCATGTGCTGGTGTGAAAGGTCGTGAGTGACGGATTCTACAACGTGTTCCATCTCGTGCTCCAGCACCTGCGGCGGGAATTTGACCGCGGCTTGAGCGGCGATCTCTCCGAGTAATCCTTCGAAGTATCCCTGATCGTATTCGTTGTTCTGGCGTGCTTCAATTTGACCCTTGACTGCTTCTTTGAGTTGATCGACGGATTCATATTCGCCGAACATTTTCGCAAAATCCTCGTTCACTTCGGGAAGGGTCATTTTCTTGATGTTCTGCAGCACTACATGAAATTCAACCGCTTTTCCACGCAGCTTTTCGAACTTGGAATCCTCTGTGTAGGTGTAGGCAACCGTTTTCTCATCATTGGCAGCCATTCCGATTAATTCATCCCCAAAACCTGTGTAGGGATAACCGTTCTCCTCGGGGTCATTTTCGCCAATAACGAGTTGCAGCGGGGAATCCTTGAGCAATTCCGGTTTGTCATCCTCGGTAGGATTGGTGAGATTGGCATCCAGTTTGAGATAAACCAGGTCGCCTGTCTCAGCCGGCCGCTCTACGGGTTCGGCGGTGGCGTAAGTACGGCGCAACCGCTGAATAAATTCTTCCACCTGCTGATCGGTAACGGGTTGCGGGGTGTATTCCTTGCGGACCTCGCGGTAATTGCCCAGGTCAACTGTCGGCTCAAGCGGAACCACGAAGGTAAATTTGATGGGGTCGCCTTTTTCCACGTTTTCAAGTGTACCGGGGGCTGCCGGTGAGATCTTGGCTTCATCAAGGACTTCAGGATATGCTTTTTCCATCATGATCTCGATGGCATCCTCTTCAATGGCAGGTTCGCCGTAGAGCCTGGCAATCACATCGTAGGGTGCTTTGCCGGGGCGGAATCCGGGGATCTTCGCGCGGGAGGCGATGCGGCGCGCAGCCTGACCTTTGTATTTATCCAATTCGCTCGTCTCAAATTCGGCAACAATTTTTACCTGGTGGTCATCGCGTGGTTCAGTAGTAATTTTCAACTTATCTATCCTTTTTTCCTGTTTTTGTGCGGGGAAGAGAATATCACCTCAAGTTATGCATCCACAACGTTAAGTTTCTTTTTCCCCGGAATCTGACTTGCCGGTACGTAAAACGCCAACCAATTATACTCAATAACCCCCGATTTAGAAGAGGAATGGGAGGAAAGGGAGGATTTCTAATAATCTTCTAATGCAGGCGGATCAGTGAGGAAGACGAAGAGATAATTAGCGAAAATTGATTCCGGTGAAAAATTCTTTTATGCTTGCACCAATGGATGAGAGCGGGTTGGTGATGCCATCGATCAGTTGCGGAATAATTCGGTCACCTGTCATGCGTAGAGCTGTAACAACGTCTCTTTTCAAATAGTCAGGAGCAAGGAAATAGAAACCGAGAATGGCGATCACCACCAGCAGGAGGAAGATGAGAAAACCGTAACCCCGTTTGCGTTTTTCCATAAATCCATTATAAGTAATTAATCAGTATTTGAGTGAAATTCAGTGGGGAAAGAGGGACTTGAACCCTCACGCCTTTCGGCACATGATCCTAAGTC
>CAYWVP010000072.1:0-8322 GCA_964461605.1 uncultured Anaerolinea sp. | reverse complement strand
TACCCAGCAGGAAGAACACGATCAGTGAGGCGATGCTGAGCCTGGATTCATTCATGATGCGGGAGACTACGGCGAAAATCGCGGGACCGAGTATGGATGCGAATTTCTCGAACACACTGAAAAATCCGTAGAATTCCGCTGATTTGCTCTTCGGCATCATCTTTCCGATCATCGAGCGGGAAAGAGCCTGGCTGCCGCCCTGGACGGTGGCTACAGCCGCGCCGAGCGCCCAGAACTGCCACTCGTGGTACATAAAATAACCGACGATGGCGATCACCGAGTAGATCGTCAGGCTGAGATAGATCGCTTTCTTGGTGCCGATCCGTTTTGCCAGCCAGCCAAACAGCAACGCGAACGGCGCGGCAAGGATCTGCACCATCAAAAGGGTACCGATAAGGGTGATGTCGCTGAAATTCAACTCTTTACCGTAGATCGTTGCCATGGTGATGATCGTGCCGATGCCATTGGCATAGACCCAGAAAGCGAGCAACCCCAGGGAAAGATCGCGGTATTTTTTGAGATCTTTGAACGTGTTCTTCAAGCGCGTAATACTTGCCTTGACCGCGTTCATGCCTTCTTCGCCCAACTCGATCTTGCGCGTTGGTTCATTGACCCGGAAGAGCAGGGGAAGCGAAAAACCGAACCACCACAAGGCGACAGTGACGAAAGAGAGCCTGGTCATCAAACCTGTGCTCAACGCGGGGAAGATGGACGGGAGGACCATGATCATCACCAGGTTGACCGCCAGCAGCACGCCTCCGCCGATGTAGCCCATCATATAACCGCGTGAAGACACCTGGTCGATCTCATCCGCGCGGGCTACGTGCGGTAAAAGCGCGTCATAGTAAACCAGGCTGCCGGCAAAACCAATGTTGGCGAAGATGAAAATGAAAGAAGCGAGCAGCCAGTCACCCGGTTGATTGGGAAGGAACAACAGGGCGGTGGAAACAGCTCCCAGCAGCATGAAAATGGTGAGGAATTTCTTTTTTGAGCCGCTGAAATCTGCCACAGCGCCAAGGAGCGGGCTGATCACGGCGGCGATCAGCGCGGCGATGGCTGTGGTGAAACCCCAGCGTGAAGTCATTATCGCGCCGGTTTCACCGGAGGCACCGAGGGTGGCGTAAAAGACCGGAAAAACGGCTGCCATCATGGTGGTGGCAAAGGCGGAATTCGCCCAGTCGTACATCGTCCAGGCGCGGATATCCCGCTTGTGCATTAACTCACGATCAGGAGTGGTTCCTTGCGGATCGGTCATGGGATTTGTCCTTTGGAGTGGAATACCAACCACCACAAATTATACACAAATCCCCGGATGGCATTGCTAAGAATCAGATTTTCAAATCTTTGTGCAGGATCTCGTGCAGCACACCGGCGGAATTTCTGATCCCGGCTTGTTCGGTCTCATTCAAGATCAGATGCATCGGTTGTTTGATGCCATCCTGGCCGATCACGCAGGGGATGCTCAGGTAAACATCATCGATGCCGTAATACTCATTGACCAGCGTTGAAACGGAGAGCACGGTATCCTGCCCGCGCAGGATGGCTTCCACGATGCGCACCAGGCCGCTGCCAATGGCGTAATAGGTCGCGCCTTTGCGCTGGATGATCTCGTAGGCGGCATTGCGTGTTTCTTCAAAGATGCGGTCAAAAAGTTTGGGATCGTACTTGAGGCAGTTTTCCCTGCAGTAATCCTGCAGGTTCATGCCGGCGATGTTGGCGAGCGACCAGACGGGAACTTCGCTGTCACCATGCTCCCCGATGATGTAGGCATGCACGCTGCGCGCATCCACGCCAATGTGGTGGCTGAGCATCGCGCGGAAGCGGGCCGTATCGAGGATCGTTCCGGAGCCGATCACACGGGAGGCGGGCAGCCCGGATAGTTTCCAGCTCACGTAAGACAGGATGTCAACCGGGTTGGAAGCGATCAGGAGAATGCCGTTGGGGTTGTGCTCCACCACATGCGGAATGATGCTCTGCATGATCTCCACATTGCGATGGACAAGGTCGAGCCTGGTCTCACCGGACTTTTGTGAGGTGCCGGCGGTGATCACGGTGATTGCCGCCTCTTTACAGTCCTTGTAATCTCCAGCCCAGACACGGGTCGGGTGTGAAAGCGGTACGGCGTGCCTCAGGTCCATGGCTTCACCCTCAGCCTTGACCCGGTTGTAATCGATCAATACGATCTCACCCGCCAGCCCGCTCAGCAGCAGGGCATAGGCGAAGGTTGAGCCAACGTTACCCGCTCCAACAACAGCGATGCGGATGGGTTTATGAGCGTCTTTTGTCATTTATTAAACCTTTCTGTTTGCAGTTGAGAAGTATAACAGATTAATATGACAAGAATGGTGTGATTACAAAAATGAAACCGGGAGGAAAAAAGCTGGAAGGGGTATAATTACCGGTTGGTTTGTGATAAAATATACAGTAGAATAAATGTTCGACTGGATGGTTTTATGAGTCAGGATTTGATCCGTGTGGTTGGCGCCAGGGCGCATAATCTTAAGAATATTACCGTTGAGATCCCGCGGGACAAGCTGGTGGTCATCACCGGTCTGTCCGGCTCCGGAAAAAGTTCTTTAGCCTTCGATACGATCTTCGCCGAGGGGCAGCGGCGCTACGTGGAATCGCTTTCCGCCTATGCACGCCAGTTCCTGGGTCAGATGGAAAAACCGGATGTCGATTACATTGAAGGCTTGTCTCCGGCGGTTTCCATTGATCAGAAGGCAACCTCGCACAACCCGCGCTCCACAGTGGGCACCGTCACCGAGGTCTATGATTATTTCCGCTTGTTGTTCGCCCGCATCGGAATTCCGCACTGCCCGATCTGCGGCAGGGAGGTCGTGAAGCAATCCGCCCAGGAGATCGTGGACCAGGTGGAAGCTATGCCGGAGGATTCACGGTTGCTCATCCTCGCGCCGGTCGTGCGGGCGCGCAAGGGCACCTACCAGGCGGTCTTTGACGAAATCCGTAAATCCGGCTTCGTCAGGGTGCGTGTAGACGGGCAAGTTTTTAACCTGGATGAAGAGATCACGCTTGACCGCTATAAGAGCCACAACATCGACGCTGTGGTGGATCGTATTGTGGTCAGTCATCCGGAAAACCCCGAAGAGCAGCGTTCTTTCCGCTCCAGGCTGACCGATTCCATCGAGACCGGTTTGAAGGTCGGTGAGGGGTACCTCATTGTGCAGAACCTTTCAGTCGACCCTCCAGTGGATCAGTTCTATTCAGAACACCTGGCATGCCCGGAGCATAACATCAGCATCCCTGAGATCGAGCCGCGTACATTTTCCTTCAATACCCCGCACGGTGCCTGCCCTGACTGCCAGGGGTTGGGCAGCCGGCTTGAGATCGACCCGAACCTGTTGATCCCGGATCAGGAGCGACCACTTAGCGAAGGTGCCATCATGGCGCTGGAGTGGAACGGACCACGCGAGCAGGGCGGTTATTACTGGCAGATGATCGAGGCAGTGGCAAAACAATACCATATCAATCTCAATGTACCGGTCGCATCGCTGCCGCCGGACATGTTGAATTTGATCCTGTACGGAACGGGCAGGGAGCAATTCGAGGTCACACTTGAAGGACGCAACGAGCGCAAAACAACGATGCAAATGAGTTTTGAAGGGATCATTCCAAACCTGGAACGCCGCTTCCGCGAGACCGGTTCTGAGTACATCCGCTCGAAGATCTCGGAATTCATGACCGACCGTCCCTGTCCCACCTGTAAAGGGGAGCGCTTGCGCCCTGAAGCGCTGGCTGTCACGGTGCAGGATCACAATATTGTTGAAATCACCCGCTGGCCAGTCAACCGGACGCTGGAATTCATCCAGCAACTTTCCACACCGGGTGTGTTATCCACACGTGAGACCACCATTGCGGAACGCATCCTGAAAGAGATCAAGGCGCGCCTGGGCTTTCTGGTCAACGTGGGTCTGGATTACCTGACCCTCAGCCGACCCGCAGGATCACTCTCCGGAGGAGAAGCGCAGCGCATCCGCCTGGCTACCCAGATCGGGTCAGGGCTGATGGGCGTTTTGTACGTGTTGGACGAACCCTCGATCGGGCTGCACGCGCGGGACAACGAGAAACTCCTGGAGACGTTAATGCGCCTGCGTGACCAGGGCAATACTGTGCTGGTTGTGGAACATGACGAGGAGACCATTCGTACCGCGGATTGGATCCTCGACCTGGGTCCGGGTGCCGGCGAACACGGAGGGCGCGTGGTGGCGCAGGGGACGCTGGACGACATTCTAAGCAGCGAAGAAAGCCTTACCGGTGCATATATCTCCGGGCGCAAGATGGTGCCCATGCCGAAGAAACTGCACCCGCGTAATGGCAAAGCCTTGAAGATCATTGGAGCGCGCGCCAATAACCTGAAAAATCTGGATGTGGAAATACCACTGGGTCAATTTGTTTGCATCACCGGTGTATCGGGCTCTGGTAAATCCACATTGATGGTGGATCTGCTCTACAACATCCTGGCACACGAACTGAACCGTGCGCATACCCAGGCTTCGGAATACGACCGTATTGAAGGGCTTCAGTACCTGGATAAGATCATCAACATTGACCAGTCACCGATCGGACGTTCACCGCGCTCAAACCCGGGGACGTATACCGGCGTTTTTGATGAAATTCGCACCCTGTTCGCAGGTATGCCTGAAAGTAAAATGCGCGGTTACAAAGCCGGCCGTTTTTCCTTCAATATTCACGGAGGGCGCTGCGAGGCTTGCCAGGGGCAGGGACAGCTGCGCATCGAAATGCAATTCCTGCCGGACATTTACGTGCCCTGTGATGTCTGCCAGGGATCCCGCTTCAACCGTGAGACGCTGCAGGTGAAATACAAAGGAAATTCCATCGCGGATGTGCTGGATATGACCGTGGAGGAGGGACTGGCGTTCTTCACCAATATTCCGCGGATCGCGAATAAACTGGAAACTTTGATCAAGGTCGGGCTGGGTTACATCAGGATCGGTCAACCCGGCACGACGCTCTCAGGTGGAGAAGCGCAGCGCGTGAAACTTGCCAAGGAGCTCTCGCGGCGCGCCACCGGACGCACCCTTTACGTATTGGACGAACCCTCGGTTGGCCTGCACGCGGCGGATGTGCACCTGTTGATCGATGTGCTGCAGCACCTGGTGGACAGCGGTAACTCCGTACTCATCATTGAGCACAACCTTGATATCATCAAGGTTGCCGACTATGTCATTGACCTGGGACCGGAGGGAGGAGACCGCGGCGGAGAACTGATCGCCTGCGGAACACCACGTGAGATCTGCCAGGTACCTTCCTCGTATACAGGGCAATTCCTGAAGGAATATCTGAAGCTTCACAAGCAGGAATGTAAATGATCAAACGGGACGGTTATGCACCGTCCCGTTTTTTGCGTTTATTATTCGTTTGTCGAATAATTTAGATTTTCAGGCTTCCGGATCCGAACCACAATAAATCCGGATAGCCTTGTTCAGGAAGATCGGCAGGGCAGGGTGGATCTTCTGGTAGAACGCTGAAAAATCCGGGTGATTCATGTACATTTCACCCAACGCCAGGAAGATCTCCGGACTGCAATCATAAAACCGGTTGATGTAGGCGTACCATTCGGCGATCAGACCCTGAACCACCGGGCTGTCCTCGCGCAATTGGATGGAACGGGCGAGTTCCAGCGTGATACGTTCACCGTCAGCCAGCAGGGCTTTCTTTCCCTCAGCATCAAGCGCGTTCCAGCGGGTGACCGATTGCTGCACAAGGGTTGAATCCCAATGTTCTTCAGCGTATTTCTGGTATTCCGCCTGTTGTTCTTCTGAAAAAGCGTTAAAAACCTGGTTGGTCATTTTTTATTCAATTACCCGGTTTTACCGGTTTTCTTTCAAGGTCAGGTCACCGCGACCGATCCCCATGTAAGTGAAACCCTGTTTCTTGAGTATTTCTGAGTCCCACAGATTTCGTCCGTCGAGAATGACCGGTTGTTTCATGGTGGCTTTCAATTTACCAAAATCAAGCTGCTTGAATTCGTTCCATTCGGTCGCGAGCACCAGTGCATCCGCGTTTTCAGCCACCTGGTAAGGATTCTCGCACAAGGTGACATGTTTGAGCACTTTGCCGGCGTTTTCCATTGCCTGCGGGTCGTAAGCGCGCACGTGCGCTCCCTCGTTCTGCAGCATGTGAATGATCTCGATCGCGGCGGCATCGCGGATGTCATCCGTATTGGGTTTGAACGCAATGCCCAGCACCCCGATGGTCTTTTCGTTGAGTGATTTCAATGACTTGCGCAGCTGCATTACTGCACGCCGGCGCTGGTTGCGGTTGATCTCCATGACCGCTTGCAGCAGTTGGGGTTGCGTGCCGTGCAAAACCGCCATGTGTTCCAGCGCTTTTACATCTTTTGGAAAACAGGAACCACCCCAACCAAGACCTGCATCAAGGAAATGATAGCCGATGCGTTTGTCGAGGCCCATACCCCTGGCTACTTCACGCACATCTGCACCGAGTTCTTCACAAATATTGGCGATCTCATTGATGAAGGAAATGCGGGTTGCCAGGAAGGCATTCGACGCGTACTTGATCATCTCCGCGGTGCGCAGGTCAGTGATCATGATGTTGCAGCGCAGCGGTTGGTAAAGCTTAGCCACCATTTCTGCAGCAGCGCGATCCACTGATCCAAGCACCACACGGTCCGGGCTCATAAAGTCGTTGATCGCCGAGCCTTCGCGCAGGAATTCAGGATTGGATACCACGCTGAACTGGAGCGGATTCCCATCGCGGCGGCGATTGATCACATTGGCCACCCAATCACCAGTTCCCACCGGTACAGTGGATTTATTGATGACCAGAATCGAATCTTTAACATGGTCGGCAATGGCTTCAGCCGCTGAACGTACATACTTCAGATCCGCTTCTCCATCGCTGCCGGAAGGAGTGCCAACCGCAATAAACGCGTATTCCGCGCCGGTAAGCGCTTCCTTGTAATCGGTGGAAAAGAAGAGGCGGTCGGCTGCAACATTCTGTTTAACCAGCTGCTCGAGACCGGGTTCGTAGATCGGCATCTTACCGGCTTTAAGGTCGTCGATGCGTTGCTTGTCGATATCCAGACAGGTAACTTCGTTGCCCAGGTCAGCGAAACAGGTTCCGGTGACCAGACCTACGTAACCAGTGCCGATAACGCAAATTTTGCTCATATTACTCTCCGTGAGAAGGTTTTAATATTTATTACGCCCAATTCTACCATAGGCAGGGTGTTCAGTTTGTTCATGTGTATAATGGTTAATGAATCATAAAAGGAGGGCGTGTTATGACAGCCAAGGTCATCGATGGCAAGAAGATCGGAGAGGATATCCGCAAGGAAGTCGCCACGGGCGTGCAGGCACGCCTGGATGCCGGGAAATCACGTCCCGGGTTGGCGACAGTGCTGGTGGGGGAAAACCCTGCCTCGCAGGTTTATGTACGGTCTAAGCAAAAAGCCTGCGTCGAGGTCGGGATTGAGTCTTTCGGATACGAACTTGCGCGGGAAGCCGGGCAGGCTGAAGTTGAAAAACTGGTCAGGCAGCTCAACGCCGATCCGGCAATCAACGGGATCCTGGTACAGCTGCCTCTGCCATCCGGTTTCGATGAAGAAGCGGTACTAAGCGCGATCTCCATTGAAAAGGATGTAGATGGTTTTCACCCGCTCAACATAGGCAGGCTGGCTCAAAAGGGGCGTGACCCGCTCTTTGTGCCCTGCACACCTGAGGGTGTCATGTACATGTTGGAGCAGGAATTATCCAGCCTGGAAGGCGCTAATGCAGTGGTATTGGGCAGGTCAAACATCGTTGGCATGCCGGTTGCCTTGCTGCTGGTGCGCGCAAATGCCACAGTCACCATCTGTCACTCGCGCAGCCGGGATCTGCCTTCGATCGTCAGGAACGCGGACATTCTGGTGGCAGCGGTGGGCAGACCCGAGATGGTAAGGGGTGATTGGATAAAGCCTGGGGCTGTGGTGATCGACGTGGGGATCAACCGGGTGGATGACGCAACCAAACCGCGCGGTTACAGGCTGGTCGGGGATGTGTGTTACGAGGAAGCCGCCGAGGTGGCCAGGGCGATCACACCGGTTCCCGGTGGAGTAGGCCCGCTCACCATAGCAATGTTATTGAAGAATACCTTACGCGCCGCCAACTTACGCGACTGATAATTTAGTAGTTGTCTGACAATTGACTTTTAGAACTGTTTCATATAAACTTTTGGTGTGAGAATGGTTTTGTATATTCTCACACCTTTTGATAAAGAGAGACTCTCATGAGCACATTACTGATCAAGCACGCGCAAGTCCTGGTTACCATGGATGAC
>CAYWVP010000071.1:1318-8402 GCA_964461605.1 uncultured Anaerolinea sp. | reverse complement strand
GTGGTGATCAATTCCTGCCCGATATATTTTTTTAGTTCCGGAAATTCATCGGGACTCATGCGAACATTCAATCCGGCATTCAGGATGATCTCTCCCCCGTCGTACTGGTCAATGATCTGCGGATTGACATTTTCCCCGGACATGTCCGGACTTGTATCCATGTGTGCAATAAAACCGATGGTTGGAACGGGTTTATCTGTGTTGGCAGGCAGGGTCGCCATCAGATAGCAATTTTCATCCAGTTCTACGTCTTCCAATCCAATTTCGCGCAGTTCTCCCTCCAACGCACGGGCGAGATCAAATTGAATTGCGCTGCTGGGGCAGGTTTCAGAATCCCGGTCGGAAGTGGTGTGGATGCGGGCATATTTCAGGAAACGGTCTTTTACTGTGGTCATTATTCCTCCGAAGGCTTAGTTATCTGATTATAGTACGACAGGTCGAAGTTGTCACAAGACTGTCGCGAAGATTTCTTGTATAATGTTTATACATACTTCAATGGAGGATGCATGGACGGAGAACTTGAGAAGCCAAGATACCGCATTAAGACCGTAGGGATCAAGACCGGTATACCTCCCATCACCCTGCGCGCGTGGGAAAGACGTTACCAGGTCCTCTCCCCTGACCGCGAGGGGAATCGCTACCGTCTCTATTCCAACGCCGACATCCAGCTTTTACGATGGCTAAAAACGCAGGTAGACGCAGGAGTTCCGATCAGCCTGGCGGCTGCAGAGTTAAAGGAAAAACTTGCAGGTGGTGAAAAAATCGAGCTGCCTGAAATCGAGGACGAAAAAGTTGAGCGATCCGGGGCACCAGTCTCTGCCGATCAATTTTCAGAACAACTTTTCCGGACATTGGTCAAACATGATGAAAACGCCGCCTCACAAGCCTTATCTCAAGCAAAAGCTTCATTAGCGTTAGCCCAGTTATTCGAGAAGGTGATCATTCCTGTGCTGATCAGGATTGGTGAAGAATGGTACACAGGAAATCTTCTCGTGGCGACCGAACATTTCGCCAGCAACTTCATCCGCGCCAGCCTGCTTTCGATCTTTCAACGTCTTCCAAACAAGCGCAGCGGGCAACGCATACTGGTTGGCGGGGCTCCAGGCGACCTGCACGAGTTGGGCCCACTGATGGTAGCCATCCTGCTGAGGGAGCAGGGATTCGCGGTCGAGTTCCTCGGACCGGACAGCCCGCTGGAGGATCTGGCAGATTACGCGGCAGCAGAAAACCCGCACATGATCATCCTATCCGCCACCACAATTGAATCCGCAAAAGCCCTGCGCGCGTTTAACATCCTGCTTGGGAAAAATAAACGTCCGCCATTGTTTGCCTTTGGCGGAGGGGCATTCTCTTATGAGCCGGCTTTGATCGAACAGGTGCCGGGTTATTACCTTGGCAAAACACTATCTCAATCGATCCAACGGGTGAAGGAGCTGCTGCCGTCTGGAAAATAAAGTGTTTTGGTCATTCCACTTTTTTCTCCGCCACGCGCAGCGCGGATTTTACCGGGTATTGACTGAGTTCCACCCGTTTATCATAGTGGGTGTTCAATTCTATTGAATTAAGAATAACGCACCAACGACCTCGTACCTTATGCGGTCCCCCACTCCCATTGCATTAAACCACAGAGCCGTCCAAAGACGGCTCAGGGTTTGTTGGCGCTACGGCTTCCCTAGTCAATCGAGAGGAGGGATGCCGCAGCGCTGTGTTTAAAACTTGAACTTATCATGGACATCACCTCCTCATCGTTAGGATGGCACAGTGAATCTTATTTAAGTTAATCATAGTTGGCAGGTAAAGTCAAGCGGAATGGCTTGCCCGTGCGATGCAACCCTTTTATAATGCTTTAAATGTCCACGCCTGAACTAAAGCCTTCCGGAAAACCGGCCAAATGGAATACCGTGCTGGTAATTGTTGCGTTGCTGGTGGTGACCGCCTGGTTAATTTTCACCCCGCCAGGATTAGACGGGAAACTGCATGCCACAGGGTATTCTGTGTGCCACCAGATCGATGAGCATTCTTTTGTGGTCGGTGGCAAAGTGCTTCCATTGTGCGCGCGCTGCACCGGTACCTTTCTGGGCGTACTGATCACCCTATTGTTCTTAAATCCGCGCGACAAGCGCAGCGGCTTTCCTTCCAGGTTGAAGATCGTTGTACTCGGGTTCTTCTTTCTGTTTTTCGCAATCGACGGGATCAATTCATCGCTGACACTACTGCCCGGGTTAAAACCGGTGTATCCGCCATCCAATCTGCTAAGGCTGTCCAGCGGGCTGCTGATGGGTATCGCCCTGGCTAACCTGGTGCTTGCGCTGTGGAACCAGACGCTTTGGGCGGATCAGAATTCAGCACCAATCCTGCGCAGTTGGCGGCAGCTGGGATGGCTTATCCTGTTGTGTACCGCAATGGGTGGGCTGGTTAGTGCTGATATTGCATTCCTGTATTACCCCATCGCGATCCTGTCCACTTTTTCCATCTTTTTGATCTTGAGTATGATCTACACTTTACTATGGTGTATCATTCTTAAAAAAGAGAATACACTGCATCTTTTCAGCGATGGTTTTCGTATATTTGTTATGGGAATCATCACCGCGGTTGCGCAAATTGGGGTAATGGATCTCCTCCGCTACATACTCAGCGGAACATGGTAAAACAAGAAAAAGGAAAAAAGTAAGATGGATATTTTCAATATTTTTACGGCATTCGGACTTTCTGCAAGCGCAGGGTTGAACGCGTACATCCCCCTGCTGACAGTCTCACTGCTGGCCAAATTCACCAACCTGATCCATTTACAGGAGCCATGGGACCTGATGACCTCCTGGTGGGTGATCGGCGTATTGGCGGTATTGACCGTTGTGGAGATACTGGCAGATATGTTCCCGGGCGTGAATCACGTGAATGATGTCATCCAATCCTTCATCCGTCCCACGGCGGGTGCTGTCGTGTTTGCCGCCACCTCAAGCCAGGTGGGTGATGTTGAACCCATTCTCGGCTTGATTGCCGGTTTGCTGGTCTCAGGCGGTGTTCACGCGGTAAAAGCTCTGGCAGTACGGCCGGCTATAAACGCGGCAACCGGCGGGTTAGGAAATGTACCGGCATCGATCGGCGAACAGGCGACCTCCACGGTGGTCTCTGTTTTGTCCGTGATCATCCCGGTGATCATTGCGGTGATCCTGGTGATCATTCTTGCCATTGTCATCATCTGGTCTAACAGCCGCAGGCGAAAAGCTGCTGAAATCGAGTGATTCCCACTTCTACTGATAGTAAAGAGGAGGAAAGAGATCAGACCGTCGTTCGGCGTAAGAAACAAGTTTGGCTGATCGCGGCGGTCATGACCGGTACATTCTGCATCGGAACCTCAGCGCTTTTCTTCATCATTTGGCTGTTGCTCAGATAAGCTTTTTCGCTCAGATATGTATCTTCAGGAACCCGTGTTGCGCACGGGTTTTCTTTATTCCGGCAGGAGCAGCAGGTCAGTGGGGTGAAGATGTAAGTTGATAGTTGCTCCGATCGGGAAAGCAGTCGCGGTGGTCACCGACAGGATGGTACCGGAACAAAGCCGAATGCTCACCCGGTAATGATCACCGAGAAAGCGCACATCTTCAACAATACCCTTAAAAACATCTGCGGTTGCATCGTCCAAACCGATGTTGAGACCGACCGGTTTTACCAGCACGGTCACCGTTGAACCGATAGCCGGCACAGTCGCTCCCGGGATTGACTGAGGATGAAGCTCGCCACACTCTGTCTGCACGGTTAGCGGATCTCGCGCGCTGATTCTTCCAGCGAGCAGACCTGTCATCCCCAGGAACTCCGCCACCCAGCGGTTAGCCGGGTAATGGAAAACCTCTTCAGTGGGTCCACATTGAACGATCCTGCCCTCATGCAACAGCGCGAGACGGTCACCGAGGGTGATCGCCTCCTCCTGGTCATGCGTCACATAGATCGCAGGAATACCGGTCTCGTGCAGCAAAATACGCAGTTCCTCCTGCAGCTCCACGCGCAAACTACGATCGAGGGCGGCAAGCGGTTCATCCAACATAAGCAATTGCGGTGAGGCAGCCAGGGCGCGCGCCAGGGCGATGCGCTGCTGTTCACCACCGGATAGATCGGTTACCCTGCGGTCCGCAAATGCTGTCATGTTTACCTGCTCCAAGGCCTGCTGGACGCTTTGTGTAACCTTCTCGCGTGGAAAACGCTGCATGCGTAAACCAAAAGCGACATTCTCAGCCACGTTCAGATGCGGAAAGAGGGCATAATCCTGGAACATAAGCCCGAAATTCCGGCGATAGACCGGCACCGTACTGATGTCACGCCCCTGCCAAAGCACTTGACCTGAATCCGGGGTTTCGATTCCGGCGATGATGCGCAGGATCGTGCTTTTACCGCTGCCGGAACTACCGAGCAGGCATAAAGTCTCACCAGATTCAACGAAGAAGTTCACCCCGTTCAACAACGGTTTATTTTCGTAATCCTTGTACAGGTCGATCACTTCCAGGCGGCTCATTTGATCTCCATTAATCCGTTCCAGCCATGACCTGGCTGAACTTTTCAAGCAGTGCGAGCGAAACCGCACAAACCAGGATGAGTATCGTAGACATGGCCATCGCCTGTCCAAAGTTCATCGCGCCCGGTTGCGAGAGGTAGCGGAAGATCGCCACGGGCAGGGTGGGATTATCCGGGCGGGCTATGAACGTGGTCGCACCAAATTCACCCAGTGAAATGGTGAAAGAAAACAGAGCAGCCGAGATTAACGCCCTGCCGATCAATTTCATCTCCACCTCCCACCACACACGATAGGGAGAAGCCCCCAGGACAGCCGCGGACTGACGCAGGGATACCGGAATGGATGTGAGGGCTGGTTGCACTGCACGCAGCACAAATGGCATCGCGATCAGGCTGTGCGCCAGCGGTACCAGCCAGGGGAAGGAAGCACTTGCCAGGGAAGAGCCGCTGAACGCGACAATGAAACCCAGTCCCAGCGTAACCGCGGACGCGCCAAACGGCAGCATGACCAGGGGATCCAGCCAGCGCCGGGCAGCGCCTTTTTTCGACATGGCATAGGCGAGTAATGTGCCCGCCACACAGGAGATGAGTGTGGTGAATGCGGCATATTTCAACGAGTTGCCAATCGCCTTAACAGGCGGAACGTAGAACACACTTTGGGAGCGGTTCACGAACAATTCCCGGTAATACTCCAACGTGAGCCCTGTTTCAACTTCACCACGCTGACCGCGGTCGGCTTCAAGCCGAACGAAAGAGCGGGTAGCCAGCGCGAGCAAGGGCAAAACCTGCAGCAGAAAGAGGAAGGTGACCGTCAGAAAAACAATTGCCTTCTCCATGGCAGTTCGCGGCTTGCGGGTACCTTCTCCGCGCAGGCGCGGAAAGAGCGGGATGGTTTTTCCCCGGTTCACACGTCCGTACACCAGGGTCACAAGAAGAGTGCAGGCAAGCTGGATGAGGGAGAGCAGACCCGCCATGGGCAGGTTGAGATAATGGAGTGCCTGTGAGTAGATCGCCACTTCGAGGGTCTGAAAACCCGGACCGCCCAGCATCAGGACAACACCAAAACTGGCGAAATCGAAAAGAAACACCAGTAACGCGGCTGACAGGATCGATCGCCGCAAAAGGGGGAAGGTCACTTTCCAGAAACTACGCCAGGGGGAAGCCCCCAATACCCTGGCGGAATGATCAAGGCGCGGGTCCAGCTGGCTCCAGGCACTGCCCACCACGCGGATGATGATGGCAATATTGTAGAAAACATGCGCCACCAGGATCGCGCCAAATGTATTCAGAAAAATGACGGGAGGGGTCGCCGAACCGGTCAACTCCATCAGCAACAGATTGAACCAGCCGCGCGGACCAAGCAGTGAGTTGAAGGCAGCAGCAACGACGACGGTGGGCAGGATAAATGGAAGCATGGTGAGCATGCGCATTAAACGCTTGCCAGTAAACTCAAAGCGGGAAAATACGAAAGCCGCCGGCAGACCGAAGAGGATGGTAAGCAGCGTTGAGATCACCGCCTGGTAAAAGGTGAACCCCAATGGCTGCCAGATGTCGCCGATGAAGATCGCACCGGTATGCGCAAACATCACCCTGAGAATGGCATACAACGGGTAGAAGAAAAAGACCAGCAAAAGCGCAAGCGGCAACGCCCACAATAGCAAACCCGAGCGATTGACCCCCAAACGCAAAGCGCGGAGCATGTTCACTTGAGCATTACCTCGCTCCACGCACGGATCCATTGATCACGGCGGTTCGCGATTAGGACGGGGTCCAATACAGCCGGTTCCTCGGCTGATGCGGCGTAACGGACAAATTCCTCCGGGATCACCGCCTGGGGATTCACCGGGTAAACGAACATTTGCAGCGGCATGTCTTCCTGGAAACGCGGGCTGAGCATGAAATCAATAAAACGCTGTGCCAGTTCAAGATTGCGGGTGCCTTTTAGTATGCCCGCGTATTCGATCTGACGAAAACATGTGTTGGGGTTGGTGATCGAGGCAGTCGGTGCTTCGGCGAGCGGTTCGCTGGCGTAGATCACCTCGGCGGCAGGGCTGGAGGCGTATGAAACGACCATTGGCTGCAACCCCTGCCCGGAGGAGGCGGAAAAATTGGTGTAATAGGCCGTCTCCCAATCATTCACAACCACCACCCCGTTTGCCTTGAGCGAGCGCCAATAGTCCAGGTAGCCGTCCTCGCCGAACTCAGCAATGGTGGCGAGCAGAAATGCCATACCCGGTGAAGAGGTGGCAGGGTTCTCCACCACAAGCAACCCTTGACCTTCAGCACCACCATAATCCGGATCGCTCAAGTCCTGCAGGGTTTGCGGAACAGTTAATCCCCTGGCAGCAAACCAGGCGCGGTCATAATTGATACAAACGTCACCAAAATCAATGGGAGTGACCACTCCAGCCAGGTTGCCAGTGAACTCCTCCGGTATACCGGTTAAAGAGGGGGAGGCATACAGCTCAAAGATCCCCTCCTGGATGGCACGGGACAGGAATGTGTTATCGACGCCGTAAAAAACATCCGCTTCGGGGGCATTCCGGGTGAGAATGGCGCGGTTGAGGGCTGCCCCGGTATC
>CAYWVP010000071.1:0-1218 GCA_964461605.1 uncultured Anaerolinea sp. | reverse complement strand
CATTCGATTGCTTAGCCCGCGGCTGTGGAAAAAGATCATGCTTTCGTCATTCAATGGATATTTCAAGCCGCTGGTGGTAATCCCGCGCACGATCGGTGAAAGTGGAAGCAGCGATACCAGGTCACCGGGAGTTCCTGCCAGTTCCAGTGAATCCCGGATCAGGATCACCTCCTGCAATCCGTCATCAATGCGCACATCAAGGTTGGTCAGGATGGGCAGGTGCAGCAAAAGCACGTTGGATAACGTCTGATCCAGACGCCCACCCAATGCCCCCACGATGACCATCCGACGGATACCCGTCGCAGCTGCTGCGATCAAGGCCAGCTCAAGATCAGTCTCGTCCTTGTCAGCCGGGAAGCGGCGGATCTCTACATTGTGGTCCTCAGCCCATTGAATCTGTTCAGGCGTGACCGAATCCAGGTCACCGATGAGGATGTCGGGAACCAGCCCCAAGTCCTGGACATGCTGCAAGCCGCCATCCGCGGCGATGATCATGCCCGCAGACTCCGCCATCCGCTGGATCCACTCAGGCTTTTTCAATTCACCATTCGCGAAGATTAAAACCGGTTGTTCAGACATAAAAAACCCTCCGCCAGGGAGGGTTCTTGATTGACATCCTATCCCTCCGCCGGCATAATCCGGATCAGGTAATGCGGGTCAAGGGTGGACACCCTACTCTCAGCCCGGAAAACCGGGCTCCCCGTTTGATCTTTCTATTTTGAGTATAGACGCCGAGTGTAAGGATGTCAAGAGTGATGCAATTCCCGGTGTCATACGATCAGAATTACGACGTGGTCTCCTCTTTCTCCTGTTCAACGGCGGCATCAGCCTCCTGTGTCAATGTTCCTACCTGCTCGACAGCGGCTTCTGCAGTCTGCACGACTGCTGCTTCATGTTTGGCAGGCTGGCGCAACTCCTTGACAAAATTCAACCCCAGCATTTCCGCTCCCTGCATGAGCAGACCCAACTGAGTGAGTGCCAACCAGACGAGGGCAATGGTGAGGAACCAGGAGATCGATCGCAACGCGGCGGGCAATTTCTTTTTCGAATTTTCGACCTGTTCACCCAGGTCTTCCAGGACGGTCAAATACTGGTCGGTTACCCCCTGTGCATCGCTGAGGCTGGTTTTGATGCCCGAAAGGCTATCGGAGATGCTGGTAAACGAACCTTCGATCTCGCCCAGGTTATCTTTGGTTGAGGAAAGCGAGCCTTCCATCG
>CAYWVP010000070.1:0-8594 GCA_964461605.1 uncultured Anaerolinea sp. | reverse complement strand
TGGTGGTCAGCGTGGCCAAGAAGTACATCGGTCGCGGGGTGCCCTTCCTCGATCTGATCCAGGAAGGCAACCTGGGGTTGATGAAAGCAGTAGAAAAATTTGATTACCACCGCGGGTTCAGATTCTCCACATACGCCACATGGTGGATCCGCCAGACAATCACCCGCTCGATTGCTGACCAGGGCCGTACCATCCGCGTGCCGGTGCACATGGTCGACCGCATCCGCCAGCTGTACAAGATCACCCACGAGATGGAGCAGCAGCTCAGCCGCCAGCCAACCAATGAAGAGCTGGCAGAAAAACTCGATACCACTCCCTCCAAGGTAGAGTGGATGCTGCGTGTATCGTGGCTTCCGCTCTCACTGGAAAGCCCGATCAATGACGAGGAGGAGGATTCGGAACTGGGACAATTCGTCGAGGACCAGTTATCCCCCACGCCGATCCAAAGCGCATATTCCAAGTTGCTGCGCGAAAAGATAGAGGAAGTGCTGGACACCCTGCCCCCGCGCGAAGCCCGCATCCTGCGGCTGCGATTCGGGTTGGAGAACGGCCACAATTACACACTCGAAGAAGTGGGTGAAAAATTTGGTCTCACCCGTGAGCGCATTCGCCAGATCGAGAGCAAAGCCCTGCGCCGCCTGCGCCATCCGCGCCGCTCACGCCAATTGCGCGATTATCTATAGCATAAAAAACCACCCTTAATGGGTGGTTTTCATTATAAATCGGCGTCTTAATCGCCCATGCGCTGTTGCGAGTCGTTTTCCTGTTCCCAGCGCAATACAGCGTCCCGGATCACCTGGCGCACCTGCGGGTAAGGCACTTCATCAATATCTGTGAATTTTTCCACCCCCACCCACACGTCAACACCGTGATCCTGGTTTTCCATCAGTTTGATACCCTCATCGGCCAACTCGGTGCCGGTCAGCATTTCATCAAGGATCGCGCTGATCTGCTGAGTGATCGAGAGATTCGCATTAAATTCAGGTTTGGCAACTGCACCGGGCACATCCTCGTCAAGCGATTGCTGCAGCACACTGACAAGATCCGGTTCCTCCTCCAATCCGGTTACAAACGGGTTGACCGGTTCAGTGGAGCGGGGGCTTTCCTCCAGTTCTTCGAACAGATCCGTATACTCGATCTCCCGGTGAGGTGGTTCATACGGTTCAGCCTCTTCACCAATTCGATCCTGTACGATCGGAACATAAGCAGCTGAATCTGCCAACGTTGGCGCTTCTGGCTCAGGCGCGGCTTCCACGACAGTCCAGTCCTTAAGCAGATCAGCCAGGCGTAATGCTTTGGCCTGCTGGTCCTTATTTAAGGCATTGAACCCTTTGTAATGGCCGCCTTCCATTTCCACAAGGATTTTCTTACCGGCCGGAGAGTACCACAAGCGGGCGACTTCTCCAAACCCCTCTTTTACAACTTCTTTGGGAGGTTGTTTCTTGGGCTTGCTCTCGCGCGTAGAGAATAAACTGGCGATCAAGAGCCCAATGAAAATACCAATAACCGCGGCAAGTAGCAGGTAAAGCGTTGGAATTTGTGTGTTCATCTGTCACCTCAACTTGGGTCCAATGACGACTGTTATGATGAATTCTTGAACTTTATTATCTACTTTATATCATTATTTTGCAACAGGAAGTTCATTTAACAGTTTTGACGGCTGAGAAACTGGCATCTTGGACAAAAATGAGTCCCGCGCTGCCCAATTACGATGCGTTCGATCAGTGTCCCGCAGGTCAAGCAGGCCTCGCCGGTTCGCTGGTATACCCTGAAGTAATTCTGGAAATCGCCCCCGCGGTAAACCCAGTCGATGCTGGCACCGTTTCGTTCGATCCCTTCCAGCAGTACATGCCTGACCGCTTGCAGAAGTCGGTGCGTCTTTTCGATGTCAATTGTGTTGGCTTTCTGCAAGGGGTGAACGCCTGCCAGGTGCAGCGCTTCGTCTGTGTAGATATTGCCCAACCCGGCGATGAAATGCTGATCCATAAGCAGTGTTTTGATCCCCACCTGGCGTTGCTGCAGCATGTTGAATAACGTTTCACATGACAATTCAGCAGAGAGCGGTTCAGGACCGAGTGAGCCTAAAACACTCAGCGGGTCGTTCACAAGCCAAATCCGCCCGAACTTCCGCGGGTCATTGAAAACCAGCCTGGTCCCATCAATAAAATTCAGGGTCACCCGGTCATGCGGCTGATCAAGGTCTTCATTGATCGGCTCGACCCTGATATCACCGCTCATCCGCAAATGAATGAGCAGCCAGTCCCGATCCAGCCTGATCACCAAAAACTTCCCACGCCGGGTGACGCCGGTGATGCTTTGCCCTGCAATTTGAGATAGAAAAGTGAACACATCTGGGGTAGCGATGCTGCGCGCCCAGGCAACCCGGGCATCCCGGATCGTGCGCTCAAGGATTCCGGGGCGTTCAGCAAGCCCCTGGTTCAAGGTGAACACCGACCCAGTTTCGTTGCGAAGGGAACGGGCGATGGTCTCGACCTCAGGCAGCTCTGGCATGTGAGATTCTTCGGGCTATTCGTTGAAAAGCTCACCCACGCTGCGGCCTTCATTCGCGCGCAGGATCACCTCACCCAGCAGCGGGGCGATCGACAATATCTTCAGTCTCCCGCCAAACTTGACCAGTTTCTCCGGCGGTATGGGGATGGTATCCGTTGTGATGAATTCTGTAACGGGCAGCGCGGATAAGCGGTCGGCCGAGTTGGCTGAGAACACCGGGTGCACGAACACCATATACACGTTGCGCGCCCCGCTTTCCCTGGCCAGGTTCACCGCCTGGATCATCGATCCGCCGGTATCCACCTCATCATCCACGATGACCACGTCGCGTTCTTTTACATCACCAATGATGGTCAACGCCTGCGCCTTGGAATCGTTTGAAACACGGCGCTTCTCAATGAATGCCAGCGGCGTATCCATGGACTCGGCAAAATTACGCGCTTTCTTGGCAAAGCCCAGGTCAGCCGTTAACACTACTGGCCGGTACATTTCAGTTTTCTTTTCTTTCAGGTATTCGATCAGTGTATAAAAAGCGGTCAGCACATCACCGGGGATATTGAAAAAGCCCTGGATCTGTCCGGCGTGGAGGTCGAGGAAGATGTAACGGTCTGCTCCGGCTGCTTCGATCATATCTGCCACCAGGCGGGCGGTGATGGGGATGCGCGGCTGGTCTTTCTTATCAGAGCGGGCATAACAGAGATACGGCACCACCGCGGTGACCCGCGCCGCTGAGTCAAGGCGCAGGGTCTGCAGGAGGATCAGCAGTTCCATCAGGTTGCGATGGACCGGCGCTGCGGTGGTCTGAATAGCGTAACAATCCTGCCCGCGTACGCTCGAATGCAACTGGATGAAAAGGTTTTCGTTCGGGAACATCACAATTTCACGATCGCACAGTTCCAAACCGATGTGGCGTGCGATTCCCGCGGCTAATTCAGGACAGGAGGATCCGGTGTAAAGTTTGATATCTCCATATTTCATACGATCGTGACGGGTAGAATAAATCGCTGGCATACTTCCTCACTTTTTATTTGTTTCCATCCATTCAGATTGAAGGATGCTCATGAAGATGGCGTCGATGTACCGGCCATTCTTGAATATTGCCTGCCTGAACACACCCTCACGGGTGAAACCGGCTTTAAGGTAGGTCTGCATGGCGCGTGGATTGGTTTCAAAGACTTCCAGGTAGATCCGGTTCAGGTTAAGGTTTTCAAAACCGTGCTTGAGCATCAGCCGGGTCGCTTGTGTACCATACCCCCTGTTCCAGTATTCCTTCTCGCCGATAACAATACCGAATTCAGCCGTGCGGTTGACCAGGTCAACATCATGCAGGCCGGTGTTGCCGATATGAACCCAATCATCCGCGCGTTGAACCTCGATCCCCAGGATCTGCCCCTGGTGGGGAGGGCGCTGCAGTTGTTCATCGAACCACTTCTCTTCCATGGCGAAAGACAGCGGGGAAGAAATCAACAGGTACTGGGTCACCTCCGGATCGTTCATCCAGCGCACAAAACGCGGAATGTCAGTCCTCTCGATCGCGCGCAGCCGGATTTTCTCTCCCAGGATCATATTCTCTCCCAATCAATTTGTTACGGGTTCAACCGCGTAGGACCTCTAAAGATGTACACGGCTTCGCGGATATTGGACAGGTTCAGCATCACCATGATCAGGCGCGTAAGCCCAAGACCAAATCCACCGTGCGGCGGGCAGCCATAGCGGAAGAAATCCAGGTAATACTGGATCGGTTCCAGCGTGAGACCCTTCTCCAGCGCCTGCCGGGTCAACACATCCACGCGGTGTTCGCGCTGCGCCCCGGTGGTGATCTCAAGGCCGTTGGCAATCAGATCAAAGCTGCGCGTCAGGGTTTCATCTCCTGCCAGGCGCATGTGGTAGAACGGGCGCACCGTGATCGGCCAATCCGTCAGGAACACAAATTCATGGCCAAATTTTTCCTTTACATAGGCGGCAATCTCACGCTCTCCAGCCGGGTCGATGTCGCCTTTCTTATCCGCGGGCATCACATAACCGCGCGACTTGAGGATCTCCACCGCCTCGCGCATGGGAATGCGGGGGAAGGGCACCTGCGGTACGACCAGGTCAACCCCGAAGGTTTCCTTGATCATATCCCCGTGCTGCTCCTTCACCCTGGCATACACATACTGCAGCCAGTTTTCCTCAAACGCCATCACATCCTCGTGTGAATCGATCCACGAGAATTCCATATCCACACCGGTAAACTCCGTCATGTGGCGGGCTGTGAATGAGGGATCAGCGCGGAAAACAGGACCGATCTCAAAAATCCGCTCAAACCCTGCGGCCATTGCCATTTGTTTGTAGAACTGCGGGCTCTGCGCCAGGTAAGCCTTACGTTCAAAGTAATCCAGAGAGAACAACTCCGCGCCGCTCTCACTGGGGCTTCCGGTAAGCTTGGGGGAATGTACTTCGAGGAAACCGTGCTGCAGCCAGTATTCACGCATGGCCATCTCGACCGTGGTTTGCACCTGGAACAAATTGAAATTGAACGCGCGGCGCAGGTCCATGTAACGCCAGTCCAGGCGGTAATCCAGGGCTGGCAGGGTTTCAGCAAAGGGATCAAAGGGCAGCGGACTGTCAGCGGCGTTTTCCACTTCAAGGGATTCAAGTTGAACTTCAAGCTGGTTGAGCTTGACAACCGGGTTATCGATCACCTTGCCGGTGATGGTCAGGGCGCTTTCTGTACCCAGGTTGGCGATCCTGGCTGCCAGATCCTCGTCGTTTGGTTTCCAGTGTGCCACCTGCACAAGCCCGGTGGCGTCGCGCAGGATCAGGAACTGGATCTTCTTCTGATCGCGCAGTGTTTGCAGCCACCCCTGGATCTTTACCGTTTGTTCCAGCTTGCCCCGCAGGTCTTTGATCAGTGTACGTTCCATTCTTCCTCACTTAATTACGAATATGATTGCCGACTAATTATAAGTTATTACCACCGTTCACCAGGTTATTGATTGCAGAACCCGGCGAGATCTTGCGTTCAAACACCTGTTGCATCACAGCATCGTAACGTTCCACGGAAACCGTCTTCTGCCAGCGCTGCATCAGCGCATTCTGCAGCAGGTGTCCTACCTCCGCCCTCAAGCGTTCATGGTCGCGATGCTGCCATAGACCGGTTTGCTGCAGGTATGCGCGGTGAGAGAAAATGACCTCAACCACCTCCGCGATACCGTTTGCCTGTGTCGCGATGGTTCGCAATACAGGGGGCATCCAGCCTTCCTGTTTAGTTTCGTCATCTACACTCATAGAGAGCATGTGAGCAGCGTTATGATTCATGCGTGGTGAATAACCCAGGTCCAGGTTGGCGCGCAGCGCCCGTTCCGTGTTCTCCACACCGGGCATGTCAGCCTTGTTGACCACAAGGATATCTGCGATCTCAAGGATGCCAGCCTTGATCGCCTGGATGTCGTCGCCCAGCCCTGGTGCCTCGATCACAATGGTGGTGTGGGCCAGGCGCGCAATATCCACCTCACTTTGCCCTGCACCCACCGTTTCGATGAGGATGAGGTCAAATCCGGCCGCGTCGAGCACCTGAACAACACCGGCCGTGGCGCGCGCCAGTCCACCCAGCGCGCCGCGTGACGCCATTGAGCGGATAAATACACCGGGGTCTCCCGCCAGATCACGCATGCGCACCCGGTCGCCCAGGATGGCCCCACCGGTGAACGGGCTGGAAGGATCAATAGCCACGATCGCCACCGTTTTTTGATACTCCCTGCGGATTTGTCTGGCCAGGCAGCTTACCAGGGATGATTTTCCGGTGCCCGGCGAACCGGTAATACCCACCAGGTGCGCCCTGCCGGAATTAACAAACAAACGGTCCAGTGAAGCACGACCGGTCTCGGTTTCATTTTCAACTTCTGTCAACAGGCGGGATAACGCCAATCGGTTACCACCGGTAACCGCGTTCAGGTCCATCATTTACATCCTCACCAATCAGTCTGCAGGAAAAGCGTCGAAGATTTCCTGAACCACTTTTGTGGTTGGGGTGCCCGGACCGTAAACCGCGCTTACCCCTGCGTTCAATAATATCGGCACATCGGTCTCCGGTACAATGCCGCCAACAAAGATCTTCACGTCCTTCTGTCCATTGGCACGTACCAGTTCAACAACCTTGGGCACAAGCACCAGGTGGGCGCCGGAAAGGATGGAAAGCCCGATCACATTCACGTCTTCCTGCAGCGCTGCTTCAGCGATCATCTCCGGTGATTGCCGTAAACCGGTATAGATCACTTCCATGCCTGCATCCCTGAGCGCGCGCGCGATCACTTTTGCGCCCCTGTCATGACCATCAAGACCGGGTTTTGCTATCAAGACGCGAATCTTCTTGTCTGCCATAAACCTCTCCTTTTCCAGCCTGTTAAGATTATACCCTTCCTAATTCTACAGTCTCCGTAAAAAATCGAGTAGTAAATTCTATATATTCTTTTCCGTAATTCATCCCGACTTACAATGTAGTATGGTGGATATATTGGATGGGGGATGGATATAATAGAATCAAATATGGAGGGATGATTCAATAAAAAGCTATCGATCCCTCTTGGCTGCAACCTCACATGAGCGGATTCGTATATTTATTCAGGAGGAAAGAATGGAACAACCACCTGCATTAAATATCCCTGAAGAAAAGGGAACAACTTCAACCTTCGTTGACGCGAAGGACAGTACATTAGCCATCGCCAGCCTTGTCACCGGCATTCTCGGCTGGACACTGGTACCGGTGTTTGGCGCGATCGCGGCCATCATTACCGGTCACCTGGCAAAAAAAGAGATCTCTGAAAGCCAGGGTAGACTGACTGGTTATTCCATGGCCAACGCGGGATTGATCCTGGGGTACATTGCCTTTGGTATCGCGGTGTTAACGGCCATCGTCCTCATCATCCTCATGGTGATCGCGCGGGCGAACAACTGGCTGTTTTGATCTGAGTTGACAGCAACTCTGCAAAACCAATAAAGGCAGTTCTGCAACGATTACGGTGATCTTCCGTATATAAGTAGAAATCAGTTTGCACAATAGGAGAAAAACATGACTATACCCGAATTAAACAACACTCCCCCGGTTTACCCCGCGCCCGCTTTGAAACGCGAGAGCTCTCTGGCTATCGTCAGTCTAATTGCCGGGATCGTAGGTTGGACGATCCTGCCCTTCATTGGTTCGATCGTTGCCGTCATCACCGGTCACCTGGCTAAGAAAGAGATCCGCGAGAGCGGCGGCACCATGTCTGGTGATGGTATGGCACTGGCCGGCCTGATCCTTGGCTACACGATGATCGGTGTTGCCCTGCTGGTGCTTGTGCTCATCATCGTGGGGATGGCCTTGTTCATCCCGGCGGTTGCTGGCTCGTCCGGAATCATCAACGGTTTCTGGCCATTCGGCTGGTAACAACGCACATTTAATGACTACTGAAACCCGCTGCTTATCTAGCAGCGGGTTTTTGTTGTTGCGGGCTCAGCGCCATATTCGAATTATGGTAAACTTAGTCCGAAAATAACAACAAAACAAGGAAAAAATTCATGCCCGCAATATACCCATTCACAGCAGTCGTTGGTCAGGAAAGAATGCGCCGCGCGTTGGTTCTCAACGCGGTGGATCCCCGTATTGGTGGAGTTCTCATCCGAGGTGAAAGAGGCACAGCAAAATCCACGGCAGCCAGGGCGCTGGCAGCCCTGCTGCCCAACGTACGCGTGGTGAGTGATTGCCGTTTCGGCTGTGATCCGGATAAACCCAATACCTGGTGCACCGAATGCCGTGAACGGGCCAAACATGGCGAAGTGCTGCAATCGATCACCCGCACCACCCCGTTCGTTAACCTGCCGGTTTCCGCCACGGAAGACCGCGTGGTGGGTACGCTGGACATTGAAAAGGCGATCCAGAAGGGTGTGCGCAGCTTTGAGCCCGGGGTGCTGGCAGCCGCCAACCGGGGCTTGTTATACATAGATGAAGTCAATTTGCTGGATGATCACGTGGTGGATGTACTGCTGGACGCGGCGGCGATGGGTGTAAACATCGTGGAACGCGAGGGGATTTCCTTCACGCATCCAGCCCGCTTTATCCTGGT
>CAYWVP010000069.1:0-8601 GCA_964461605.1 uncultured Anaerolinea sp. | reverse complement strand
GTGGATATGAGCCAGGGCTTTTAATCCGGATTACGAGGTAGAACAATGTACCTGACCCTAAAAAATATCACCAAGATCTTTCCACCCCGCGGGGGCGTCAGCGAAGTGACTGCTGTGCACGACGTCAACCTGGAGATCGAAAAGGGAGAACTGGTTACCCTGCTGGGACCCAGCGGATGCGGCAAGACGACCACGCTGCGCATGATCGCCGGTTTTGAGTTCCCCACCGCCGGTGAGATCATCCTCGACGGTCAGCAGATCAATTCACTGCCGCCGCACAAACGCGATATGTCAATGGTCTTTCAGAGTTATGCCATCTTCCCCCACCTCACCGTTTTTGAGAACATCGCCTACGGGTTGAATGTGCAGCGTCTCTCAAAAGCCGTCATCAAAGAACGGGTGGATCGGGTGCTCGACCTTGTGCACCTCGAGGGGTATGGTCACCGCGCACCGACTCAGCTCTCGGGCGGGCAGCAGCAGCGTGTGGCGCTGGCCCGCGCGCTGGTGATGGAACCAAAGGTGCTGTTGATGGATGAGCCGCTCTCCAACCTGGACGCGAAATTGCGGGAGGAAATGCGCACAGAGATCAGGCGTATTCAAAAGGAACTCAATATCACCAGCGTATATGTGACCCACGATCAGATCGAAGCGATGACGCTCTCCGACCGGATCGTTGTGATGAACCTCGGCGTGATCGAACAGATCGGCACACCGGTTGAGATGTACCGCTACCCCAACAGCCATTTCGTGGCGAACTTCATCGGACGCGCCAACTTTATTCCCGGCGTGGTACAGGAGCAGGTTGGGGGAGAAGTAATTGTGAGCTCGCTCGGGAAAACCCTGCGCTTGACCAATGTGCAGCGTAAATTGCAGGGGCACGAGGAGGTCTCTCTGATCGTGCGCCCTGAAATGGTCAGGATCAAAAAAACCGGTGAACTCTTTAGCGGGGTGATCAGGCGCTCTGTGTACCTGGGTGATGTGATCGAGTACGACCTGGCGGTTGGCGATCAATTGATCACAGGTTTGGAAACTGACCCCTATGTCACGCAGTTATTCTCAGAAGGGGAAGCAGTCAGCGTCGGTTTTGCTGAAGGTTGTATCCAGGTGCTGCCGATCGAGAAGAAACATGCCTGATGTTGACATATTAATGATCGGCAATTTTGCCAAAGACAAGTTGATCGTGGATGGGGTTGAAGAGATCGCTTCCGGTGGCGGGGTTTATTACGGAAGTGTGGTCGTCAAACGGCTGGGACGCAGCGTTGCGGTGGTTACCCGCTTGCATCCGGATGATTTCCCACGCCTGCAGGAGCTGCGCGACGAGGGCATTGAGGTCTACGCCACCCCGGCTGAAGGTACTTCAGGAATTGCCAACTACTATCAATCAACGGATATGGAGCGGCGCATCTGCAAGCCGATCGGTTTTGGCGGGCAGTATACGCTGGAACAGATTCCGGATCTCGCCTGCCGGGTGATCATGCTTTCACCGCTGTTTGCCGGCGAGATCGATCTGCCGCTCTTACACGCGCTGGCGCAGCGGGTACCCCTTGGATTGGATATCCAGGGCTTCATCCGTGTACCGGTTGAGGATGGGCTTGAGTTCAGACCCTGGGGCGCGCTGGAGGAGGGACTGCGGGACATTACTTACCTGAAGGTGGACCGCGCCGAAGCCGAGTTCCTCACCGGTTGTACTGAGCTCGAAGCAGCGGCAGAGGCACTGCACAGGATGGGACCGCGCGAGATCGTGATGACCGAATCGTCCGGTGTGACAGTCTCCACCGGAGATCAGATCTTTACTGCTCCATTCACTCCGCGCTCGTTAATCGGCCGCACCGGCAGGGGGGATACCTGTTTTTCCACTTACATTGCCATGCGCTTGTCACAGGAACCCGCCGCCGCCTGCCGTTGGGCCGGGAAAGTCACATCGCTTAAACAGGAAGTACCGGGTCCATGGAAGGGCAACAGGGATGAAGTTGCCCGCCTGCTCGCCGCTTAGCCGAAAAAAGGGTAAAGATTATGTCACCGATCGATAAAGAAAGCGCGCTGCAGTATCACCGGCAGGGCAACCAGCCGGGAAAGTTGAGCATCAACCCCACAAAACCACTGGATACTCAGCTGGACCTGGGTCTGGCGTATACCCCCGGTGTGGCTTACCCGGTGCTCGAGATCGAACGTGACCCTGAACTGGCGTATGAGTACACTGCCAAGGGCAACCTGGTGGCGGTGATCACCAATGGCACCGCCATCCTGGGCTTGGGTCACCGCGGCGCGTTGGCCAGTAAACCGGTCATGGAGGGCAAGGCGGTTCTGTTCAAGAAGTTTGCGGATATCGACAGTATCGATATCGAGATCGATTCGACCGATCCGGAGACAGTGATCGCGGTCACCGCCGCCATCGGCAACTCATTCGGCGGCATCAACCTCGAGGATATCCGCTCACCGGAATGTTTCTATATAGAGAATCGCCTGAAAGAAATGCTCAATGTGCCGGTGTTCCATGATGATCAGCACGGCACTGCCATCATCCTCGGAGCCGCGCTTACCAACGCGCTGGAGATCACCGGCAAACGCATCGGGGAGATCAAAGTTGTATTTTCCGGCGCCGGAGCGGCAGCGCTGGCCAGCGCCAATCACCTGGTACGGATGGGGGTGCCGCGCGAGCACATCTGGGTCTGCGACATAAAAGGTCTGGTCTACAATGGTCGCACGGAAGAGATGTTCCCCGAGAAAGCCTGTTTTGCCCAGGGCGATCAGCCGGGAACGCTGGCGCAAGCGTTGGAAGGCGCAGACGTGTTCATCGGACTGTCTGCGGCGAATATTGTGACCCCTGAGATGCTGCAACGGATGAGCGTCTCTCCGGTCATCTTTGCCATGGCGAACCCGGATCCTGAGATCAGGTACGAGCTTGCCAAACAGGCCAGGCCTGACGGGGTGATTGGTACCGGACGTTCCGATTTCCCGAACCAGGTGAACAACCTGCTGGGCTTCCCGTTCATCTTCCGCGGTGCATTGGATGTGCGCGCATCCACCATCAATGATGAGATGAAAGTAGCTGCCAGTGAAGCCTTGGCTGCCCTGGCCAGGGAACCGGTACCGCAGGAGGTTTTAAAGGCTTACGGTCTGCAAGGATTGGAATTTGGCATCGATTACGTGGTTCCCAAGCCGCTGGACAGGCGGGTGTGCCTGTGGGAGGCACCGGCAGTGGCGCAGGCGGCCATGCACAGCGGTGTTGCCCGGAAGCCATTGGAGATTGAAGAATACCGCGCAGTGCTTGAAAAACGGTTATTGAAGTAATTAGACTATCTAGTTAAAGGTGTGAGATGACTGAAAAACCAAAAATCGTGGGATTGCGGGAGATCAAGGTCACCGCGGAGACAAGATCGCTGGATAAATGGCGCAAGCAGGTTATTGCCGGGCAGCCGGAAACCGGCAGGGTGTACGCATTCATCAGTGATGAAGGGAATTACATGCCGGGTGGTGATGGCTCGGCACCGACGCCGCTGACCTACTTCGTCAGCGGAATGGCGCTTTGACTGCTCTCCCATGTGTCGCAGGTTGCGACCAAAAAGAAGTTGAAGATCAGAAACGAGAAAGTGCTCGTCACCGCATATTTCCATGAACAGGGCTCGGTGTTGAGGGGGGACGCAGAAGGTTTTTGTGATCGATTCGAGATCGAGATCCTGATCGATTCTGATGAACCGGCAGCCGAGATGGAAACGTTGGTGAAGCTTGCACGCCAGATGTGCTTTACTGAAAAGGCCTTGACCGGGTCTGTCACCGTGAATGTGACGCAGACGATCAACGGTAGTACAACTACGATCTGAAAATAGTCCTGCATGAGAGTTCTGAACCGATGCCCGATTAGCGCATCGGTTCATTTACTCTCCGCCAGGGGCTTTCAACAGAAACACATTGATAAATAAGACAAAAAAGGTATAATATAAACGGTAAGGTTGGAATGACAAGCCCTTTAGCACGTGAAAACCACGCGGTGGGGAAAGTAATTGATGGGTTTGAAGATGGATTAGAGCTCTTACCTGGAGGAAAAATGAAAACAGTTCCATACATGTACTTCAATGGCAATGCTGCAGAAGCATTAAAGTTTTACGAAAAGGTCTTCCAGACCAAACAACCTGAAGTGATGTTGTTCAAGGAAATGCCCGGCGCTGATTCGGAAAGTCCCTTCGCTGATAAGATCCTGCACGCGGAAATTGAAATTGGGAACGACGTTTATTACATTTCCGATGCAGTCGGTGAGGAGCAGGTGTCCGTAGGGAACAACCTGCAGATCAACTTGAACTGCGATTCGGAAGAAGAACTGCGGAAAATTTTCGCCGGTTTAAGTGAAGGGGCGAACATCACAATGCCGTTGGAAAACACGTTCTGGGACGCCTTATTCGCAGGGCTAATGGATAAATTTGGCATTTCCTGGACGTTGAATTTCCAGAAAAACACTGCCCCTTAAGACCAGAACCAATAGATAAATCTACTCGGCAGCCTTTCCCGTCCTGATATAAGGATCGTGGAAGGCTGTTCTTATTTTAGGGATAGCCGCATCGATAATTTGGAAGCACTGAGTGGTGCGAATCACATCTGGTAAAGAATTATTGAGCGGGGTGGATCATTGCGTTTCAACAGGCGGTAACCCCGGAATTGTCATATAATTACTTAACAGCAAGAATCAGGATCATTACAAACCGGAGGGACCTGCATGATCGAGATCAAAACACCGCAGACACGTGAGGACTTCAAAGCTTATTATGATCTACGCTACAAGGTTCTCAGGCAGCCCTGGGGACTATCCCGTGGTACTGAAAAGGATGATTTCGAACCGATCTCACAGCACTTTATGGCTGTAGATGATCAGACGGGAGAAATTCTTGCATGCGCCAAGTTGTTTGAGAAGGAACCCGGCGTTGCGTGGCTGTCTCACCTGTCAGTCGGGATCAAGCACCAACGCAAAGGCTTCGGAAAAATGCTCATCAAACACATTGAAGATTTGGCGCTAAGCCAGGGTTACACCCGCATTGGTTGTCTCTCCCGGCTCAACACCACCGATTATTTCGAACAGGCAGGTTACAAGGTCAGCGGGCTGCCCACGCATTACTTCGGCACCACCCAGGTGGTGTGGATGGAAAAAACGCTTTAAAGAACAAGTCGTACTATAAAACACCTCCGCGAGCCGCGGAGGTGTTTGCTACTATCAACTGATGGTGGGTGACTCGTCGGGTTTTTGTGGTCGCAAGAGCTTTGTGATTACACCTAGCAGTCCCTTCAATGGGGCAAAGACCCAGGTGATAAAACCGTTGATCAGGGCGAACCCCTGGCTCAACCAGATCAACAACGGACGGAAGATTTTCAGGAAGCGGAATTTTTCATAAGCCAATGCAAGCAGGATCGTTGCAGCCGAGATTCCGAAACGCGTCCAGTCACCAATATGAATGTGCGCGAGGTCTTCAATGAGCAGTTCTATGCCTATGTTGAGGACCAGGATGTACGCGGCAGTCTTTAAGATGGGTGCGCGTTGCACGACCTTGCTGAAGATACCGGCGGCGAAACGCATCAACAGAATACCGATCGCCACACCCAGCATGACCACCCATAGTTTGTCAGAGAGCGAAACCGCAGCGACCACGTTGTCCAGGCTGAAGGCGAGGTCCATCAGCTCAACGGCCAGAACGGTAGGCCAGAAGGTTTTAACCTTCACCGGCTGAGAGTCGACATCCTCATCCATTCCCGTGTAACCCCGCGCGCTGAGGTCATCCAGAGCTAATTTGATCAGGTAAGCCGCGCCGATCAATTTGAGCCAGTCGTTTTGGATGATGTAACTGGCGGCGATCAGCATAATGCCGCGGCCCAGGTACGCGCCAATGAGACCGACCTTCAGGGCAGCTGTGCGCTGCGGTCCGAGCACTTTGTTGATCGCATGACCAAAGCGCTGCAGCTGTTTCGGCCACTCGATGGGTTCGTGTTCAGGTAACGGATTGACCATTGCCCCCAGGATGGCCGCGTTATCTATGGAAAGGATCCCTTCCAGGAAGATCAGTTGCAGCACTATGACAACAAACGAAAAGTCCATCATTGTCTCCTTGAAAAGCACACATCCTGCCGATTGGCGCAGGATGGTTGAACCGGGTTGCGTAATTACCGTAGGTTATAACATAACTTTGAGCAATTCGATACAAGGATATGACACACTTTTCGTGAATGAGGATGAAAGCATGACATTCATCCATGCGAGCTATTGAATTATCTGGCTTTTTGTTATATTATAAAAAGGATATTAATTATCTTAATTATAGGTGGTGATATGCTGACCATTCTCGGGTTTGATCTGTGGCTTCCGCCGGATTTGGCCTTCCTGGCCAAACCGGTGTTTACCTTTACCATCAACCTGCTGCTGTGGATGGCGCTGGCGGTGCTGATCTATTGGGTGATCATCCCCATCGTTAAACGTTTCACGCGCTATGTTCCCGGGGAGGTTGAAGACATCATTGTGGGGATCGTCCGGCGCCCCCTGGCATTGCTCGTGTTTGTGATCGGCGCGCGCTTGTCCATTGGGTACCTGGCGCTTGAAGAGGGGGGTGAAAAATTCCTTGTCAGGTTAACCATGACGCTCATCATCATCCTCGTTGGACATATGACCGGTATGATCGTCAGGGACGTGCTGGTGTATTATGGTGAACGCTGGGCGCGCCGCACGGAGAGCCAGGTGGATGACATTCTCATCCCGGTGCTGAGCCTCTTCGGTCCGTTGGTGCTGATCACGATCGCGGCGCTGATCATCCTGCCCATGTGGGGGCTTGATGTGAGCTCCGTTCTATTGGGGGCTGGCGTGCTGGGACTGGTGCTGGGGCTGGCGCTGCAGGAAACCCTCTCCAACATCTTCAGCGGACTGGGTTTATTGATCGAAGCGCCATTTAAACGCGGGGATCTGATCCGCCTGGTGAACGGCAAGGTTTGCGAGGTGCAGAAGTTGGGATTGCGTTCGACCACTCTGCTAGCCTTGGATGAGCAGGCGACGATCTACATGCCCAACAAGATCCTTGCCACGGATTACCTGGTCAACCTGACCAAACCCACCCCGGAACAAAGGTACAGCATAGAGGTGTCTGTTGACGCAAGGCACGACCTCATCAAGGTCAGGAACCTTTTATACAGCATCGCGGCGGGACACCCGGCTGTCGTGTGCTCTGACCTTAACGCCAAGATCCCTCACATCCACGAACTGGTCAGTCGCATCCGCGTGTGGGCTTCTTCAAGAGATGCGATAGATCCGCTGCGCAAAATCCTGGAAGAGGCGGCTGATAATAATGAGATCTCCATTTCCCGCCTTGCCAGGGAAGAGGAGGTAAACCGCCAGTTGAGTCTGCTCAAGGAGGAGATCCGGGAACTTATCCGCGGAATCCGTTCGCGCGAGGCAAGCGGTCTAAGCCGGGTTGAACTGGAAGAGCTGCATGGCCAATTCGTTGAACCGGTCAACCAGCGTGTCGGATCACTCAAAGAAGCCGTAATTGCCTGGGCAGAAACGAAGGACAACTGGCTGTGGGATGATGATTACTGGGCGCTGCTCAAGGATTGGAAATCCCGCAATGAAGACCTTGATCTGCGCTGGGAAGTACTGAGCAAATACCTGCAGCATCCGGATGACCGCCTTGAATTCAGGCTGGACGATCTCTCAGGCAACCTGATCGACTGGATCGACAATGCCTATAAGATCGTCCCGGGTCCGTGGAAGGATCCGGTTGTGGAGGTCAAACACGTCGGCGCGGAGTCATGCGATCTGGAACTGCACTATTATGTGGATAACATCCGCCTGGAGAGGGATGGGCGTCCCAGGCGGATCCGCTCCGAACTCAATCACCTTATCCGTGAGGAATTTGTGCAGGCTGGCATCTGGAATTGAGCGAATCATCACCGTCAGTAAATAGTTGATCGGCTTATCTCAACTCAGATCCATGGTGGCGATTGGATTTTGTGATATCCGCAATTTTCGAGTCTTTCTGAAGCAGAATTTGACTCACCTCCCGGGTGGTTGCAGCCAGTGATAAGGTGATTGTTGTTATAATTAGCCCAGAATTGATTAGAAAAAGAAGGAGAATAAAATGGATATCTTGATCTGGATCGTTGTAGGTGCAATTGCCGGATTGCTTGCTGATTGGGTGGTCAAAGGAATCAACATGGGACTCCTGGGGAAGATCATCGTAGGAATCCTCGGTGGTTTCCTGGGTGGCTGGCTGTTGGGTTTACTCGGAATTAATCTCGGTAGTACATTCCTTTCATCTGTGGTCACGGCATTTATCGGCGCTGTGCTGCTTCTGTTTGTACTTGCCCTCCTCCGGCGCCGACGCTGAGCCATTGCGAAGTTATGAAGTAATCCCCGGACAAAAGTGACCGGGGATTTTTCTTTTATTCAGATAGATTCGATTGGTAATAATGGAGGAGGGAGTTCCATCAACCTCCGGTAATCCTCGGGTGAGTCCACATCCAGCAGCAGATTGGCGTCATCGAAGGGGATGAGCTGAACCGGGAACCGGGAAAAGATCGTGCGCGCGCCAGCGTCGCCTTCCAGCGTGGTAAGCACGGGCAACAGCGCCTTGTCGA